>JADJDU010000026.1 GCA_016702505.1 Microthrixaceae bacterium | reverse complement strand
CCCCGGAGGTCGTGGTGAGCGCGTCGAAGACCCCTCGGACCTGTAGCTAGGGCGGTCAGATCCGGGGACAACCGCGAGGCCCTGGAGGCCGTGCGGGACAAGCTCGCTCACGAGATCGACCTAGTGGGCGAGGACGACCGAGAGCGTCTAGCGCCTCTGACTGGCCGTCTACTCGAAGTGTTGCGGGCACTCGATGACATCGCCGAGCCGGAGGTGAGCCGCAAGGATGAGCTACGCCGTCGCAGAGAGGACCGCCGCGCTGCCGCTGGTGCCGCCTCGGTTCCTGAGCCGCCCAAACGCAGCGTCAAGCGCGGGGCCGGAGGCGGTGGAGCTGGCGAGGTCGGCGGGGCTGGTGCTGCTCCCGTGGCAGGAACTGGTTCTCGACGCCGCACTAGCTGAGACCGCCGAAGGGTTCTGCGCTTCGTTCGAGGTTGCGTTGGTGGTTCCTCGCCAGAACGGTAAGGGCGGGGTGCTGGAGGCTGCGGAGCTGTACTGGCTCTTCCTCGATGACGCGGTGGATCTGATCACTCACACGGCGCACCGGTTCGACACGTCGCTGGAGCACTTCACCAGGATCAGGACTCTGGTGGAGACCACGCCGGAGTTGATGGCCGAGGTCAAGGGGATTTACGACAGCAACGGCAAGGAGCGGATCGAGCTTCGCAGCGGAAAGAGGCTCCAGTTCAAGGCCCGCTCGAAGGGTGGTGGTCGTGGCTTCTCGGGGGACCGGGTGGTCCTGGACGAGGCCTACTACATCAACGATCTCGGTTCCCTGCTGCCAACGATGTCGGCCCGTCCTGATCCGCAGCTGTGGTGGACGAGCTCGGCCCCGTTGGAGGTGGCCGAGTCGAATGCTTTGCGGAAGATCATCGCCCGTGGTCGTGCGGGTGAGATCACTTACGCCGAGTGGTCCGTCGATGTCGATGCTTCTGACGCCGATGCTGTTGCTGGGGCGCTAGATGATCGTGGAGCGTGGTTGGAGGGGAACCCGTCGCTCGGGTCGCTGATCACTGAGGAGTTCATTGGGACGGTGGAGCGGTCGAATCTGACCGATGCCGAGTTTGCTCGTGAGCGGCTCGGGATCTTCCCTGACCCTGACAACGGGTTGGGCCCTCAGTGGTCTGTGATCGCTGAGGCTGATTGGTCGGCATGTCGCAGCGGGGAGTCGGGGCGTCGTGCTGGGCGGCCGGGGTGGCTGGCCGGTGATGTGGATCTTGCGGTGGAGGTGCGGCCGGATCGGTCATCGTCGTCTGTGGCGGTGGCTGGCGAGTGCCGTGAGGGTGGTATCGGGGTCGATGTGGTGGCGACTGGCGCCGGCACCGGCTGGGTCGTGGCCGAGGTGGCCGCATTGGTGGCCGATGGGGCAGTGCGCCGGGTGGTGATTGATGAGGCGGGTCCAGCGGCCGCGCTGATCGGTGATCTGGAGGCTGCTGGAGTCACGGTGACGCGGGTCGCGTTTGCCGCCCTGAAGCTGGCTACGGCGGGGTTCTTTGATGCGGTGGTGGATGAGGAAGTGGTGCACCGTGACCGGCCGGAGTTGTCGTCGGCGGTGTCGTGGGCGGAGAAGCGCAAGGCGGGGGATGCCCTGCTGATTGATCGTCGTGGGGACCATGACATGTCGCCGCTGGTGGCTGTGGTGTTGGCCCATCACGCTGCTGTGTCGATGCCTGCTGTTGATGTGTCGATGAGCGTCTACTGAGGGGAGAGGAGCCGATGGTGCACGTGTTGCTCGAGTTGTTCGGTCTCGCCCTTGTGGTGGTCGGTGTGTCGATGTGGTCGGTGCCGTTGGCTTTGGTGGTGGCCGGGGTGGCTTTGGTCGCCGCGGTTGAGGTGCGGGCATGAGCTTGTTCCGCCCTGAGCGTCGTTCTGTCGGGTCGCTGGCTGAGGTGCTGGCGGCTGAGCGTGTCCGTCGGTCTGGTGGCGGTCATGGTGCCGTGTCGGATGTGGACCAGGCGCTCCGGTTGGGTGCGGTGTGGTCGTGTATGGATCTGATCTCTCGGTTGTCGGCGTTGCCGGTGAAGCAGTACCGCCGGGCGGCTGGTGTGCCGGTGGAGGTTGAGCGGCCGTCCCCGCTGCTGTCGGCTCCGTGGTTGCACATGCATGCGATCGGGTGGCGTCGTCAGGTGCTGATGTCGTGGTTGACGGCCGGGAACGTGTTCGGTCTGGTGGCGGCTCGTGACCGGCTGGGGTATCCGGTGCAGATGGAGATCTTGTCTCCGTCGAGGATGTCGGCTCGGCCGGTTGGTGTCGGGTCGGTGCAGTGGTTGCTTGATGGCCGTCCGGTCGGTGATGACTTGGTGCATTGGCCTGCGTTCACTGTTCCGGGGTCGCCTATCGGGTTGTCCCCGCTGCAGTACGCGGCGTCGATGACGGGCTTGGGGTTGTCGGCTGGCGAGTTCGGTCGCCGGTGGTTCAGCGATGGCGCTCACCCTTCGGCGGTGCTGTCGACAGACCAGCCGGTAACCCAGGATCAGGCGGCGACGATCAAGGAGCGGTTTAGGGCTGCGGTGTCTGGTCGTGAGCCGGTGGTGCTCGGGTTGGGTGTCACTTACGAGGCGATCCAGGTGAGCCCGGAGGAGTCCCAGTTCCTGGAGACGATCAAGGCGAACAAGGCCGACATCGCCGGGTTCTTCCTGGTGCCGCCGGAGATGATCGGTGGCGAGTCCGGTAACAGTCAGACGTACGCGAACGTCGAGCAGCGGTCGCTGAACTACCTCACCTATAACGCGGGGTGGTGGGTGACTCTGATGGAGGAGTTCGTGTCTTCGATGGTGCCGCCGTCGGAATACGTGAAGGTCAATACCGGGGCGCTGGTGAAGGTGGACTTGAAGACGCAGGCGGAGGTGGAGGCGTTGCGCATCCGTGGCGGTTGGGGACGCCGGATGAGGCTCGCGAGCATGAGGATCGTCCACCGTTGCCTGGCGGTGTCGGTGCCCAGACGGTGGCGCTGAACGGACCTGGAGGGTCAGATGTCTGAGTTGTTGCCTGATGTGGTCGCTGCCCGTCTGGGTGGTGACATGTCGTCTCTGTCGGTGGTGCAGCGTGGCCGCACTGTGGAGGCCCGGCGGTTCGCTGTGCCCGAGGTGCGAGCGGATGAGGACGGCGGCGTGTCGATGTCGGGGTACGCCACGGTGTACGGGTTCCCTTATGACGTGGCTGGTGGCCCGGAGCGTGGCGGCTGGTCTGAGGTGATCGTTGAGGGTGCTTGCGCTAAGTCGGTGGTCGAGCGTGACGACGTGCGTCTCCTGGTGAACCATGAGGGCCTACCTCTGGCACGCACGGCCGCTAAGACGCTGACGCTGGCGTCCGACGCTGTGGGCCTGCGGTGTGATGCCTCGCTTGACCGTTCGTCTCCGCTGGTGGCGTCGGTGCTGTCCGCGATGGAGCGAGGCGATCTCGATGAGATGTCCTTCGCTTTCCGTGTGATCCGTCAGGAGTGGGATGCGGACTACCTCGTGCGGCGGATCATCGAGGTCCAACTGTTCGATGTTTCGCTGGTGACCTACCCGGCGAATCCTGCGACCGTCGCCCAGGTGCGCGACGACGTGCCAGCGCCGTCGGTGCGCGGTCTTGATCTGCGGATGGCTTCGGCTGTCCGTGCCCGGCTGTCTATCTAGGCAGCCACTCCCGGCCCACGCCGGGCTGCACGCCGAACCGCACGCCGGACCCCTCTAGGGGGCACCACCTGCGGTCCACCTGCGGTCCACCTGAGCCACGACTCACCCGCGCCGCCCGGCACGGGTGCCAACCAACGTGACCCATGGAGGTCCTGTCATGACCCTGCTCGAACAGATCCGAGCTTCTATCCGTGAGTGCCTCGACACTCGCGCCGGCCACATGGCCGTCATCGATTCGGTGATCGCTGCGGCCGAGGCCCGAGACGATTCAGCACTCAGCGATGCCGAGACCGCACAGTTCAACGAGGCCCGTTCCGCCGTCGCTGCCGCTGATGCCGATCTCGCCCAGCTTCAGGAGCGTGAGGCCGAGCTCGTTGCGCTCGAAGAGGCCCGTGCTGCTGCTGACGCTGTGGCTGCCCGCTTCCCTGCCCCTAACGGGTCCCCTGAGATCCGTGTCGGCGCTGAGCCTGTCGTGTACCGCGACGGTGGTGAGCACTCGTTCCTTCAGGATGCCTACCGCTCCGAGTTCGGTGGCGACTGGCAGGCCCAGGAGCGGCTGGAGCGTCATCAGCGGATGGCGCTGGAGACCCGCGATGTCGGCACCGGTGCGTTCGGTGCGTTGGTTCCACCGCAGTACCTGGTGGACATGTTCGCTCCGATCGCTCGGGCTGGTCGCCCGATCGCCAACTCGGTGCGTCGGCTCCCGCTGCCTGCTGGTGGGATGACCTTCAACGTCCCGCGTGGCACCACCGGCACCACCACCGCCGTCCAGGCGGCCGAGAACGACGCCGTGTCGGAAACCAACTTCGATGAGACCACCCTGGCCGTGTCTCTCCAGACCATTGCCGGCCAGCAGGACGTTTCCCGTCAGGCGTTGGAGCGTGGGGTCGGCATCGATCTGGTGGTGTTCGGTGACCTCGCTTCGCACTATGCGACCGTGCTGGACACTTCGGTGTACACCGCCATCACCGGCACTGCCGGGATCGAGGCCGTGACCTACACCGACGCGTCCCCCACTGTGGCCGAGTTCTTCCCGAAGCTGGCTGACGCTGTGCAGCGGGTGAACTCGAACCGGTTCATGCCTGCCACCGCGATCTTCATGCACCCCCGCCGGTGGGGCTGGCTGACCGCTGCCGTGGACACCACCAACCGTCCCCTCATCGGCTTGAACGCCCCCTCCAACGCTGTTGGTGTGGGTGTTGCTGCCGAGTACGGGCAGGTCGTCGGGTCGCTGTTCGGTCTGCCCGTCGTCACCGACGCCAACATGGCCACCGACCTCGGTGCCGGCACCAATGAGGACCTGGTGATCGTGGCGAAGGCTGACGACATCCTCCTGTGGGAGGACGGCGACGGTGCCCCCCGTGAGCTGCGTTTCGAGCAGACCAACGGCGGCAACCTGACCGTGAAGCTCGTTGCTTACGGCTACTCGGCCACCACGGCCGGGCGTTACCCGAAGGCCATCGCCACTGTCGGTGGCACCGGTCTGGTTACGCCGACCTTCTAGGTCGGTTGGTGTGGGCCTGGGTTGGTGGCTGATGCCTCCCCCCAGGCCCACACCTCCCACCATGTTCGCTTCGTTGGAGGTGTGTTGTGTCCGATTCGTATGTTGCGGCCCTGCTGGTGGAGCGTGACGGCTATGTGCTGCGTGGGCTGTCTGGCCGTGTGGCCGAGGTGGATGCGGAGCTAGCCCGGTTCGGTGTGCGTGCCGGGGTTGTCGGCTCCCGTGAGGCCGCTGTGGATGCCCTAGAGGTGGAGCAGGCCGTCGAGGCTGCGCCCGTGAAGCGGACCCGTAGGGGCTGAGCGTGGCGTACCTGACCGCTGCTGAGGCCCGTGAGCGTCGGATGGCGTTGCTGTCCGGTGTTGCTGACGCCGAGATCGACCGGCTGGTGTCGGAGTTCGAGGCGTTGGCGGAGCGGTTCGTCGGGGTGCCGATGGTGCCTCGGGCCTCGGTGGTGCGGGTTGCTGTTCCGTCCCCTGTGGTGTCGTTGGCGGTGGATGGGCCGGTGCGGTCCGTTACGTCGGTGGCGGTCGACGGGGTGGCGGTGTCTGGCACCCACAAGTTCTCGGGGTCGGTGGTGTATCCGTCGGTGGCGGTTGGTCCTGGGGTGGTCACGGTGTCGGTCCAGGTCGGTCTGGACGCCCCGCCCGAGGAGGTGTTACACGCGTGCGCCGAGTACGTCGGGCGTGTCGTGGCGGCGTCGGGGTCCGGTACGTCTCGGGACGTGTTGGCTCAGAGCTTCGACGGCGGCACTACGAGGTATTCGACCCCGGACTGGTCTGCTGGTCGCCCCACTGGGTTCTTGGAGGTTGACCGGCTGCTGGTTGGGGTGCGTGCCCGGTATTGGCTGCCGGGGGTGGCGTGATGGCGGAGACGACGGTGTGGTGGTCTGCCGTGGAGCGGCTGGTGTCGCTGTTGCGGGTCCATCCGTCGCTGATTGGCAGCGTGGATGTTCACACTGGTTGGCCGGGGATCTGCACCGCAAGCCTGAAATGGTGTTCGTGGATGAACTGTCGTCCACCGAGGACCGGCCGGTGATGAAGTCGGGGCGACAGGTGCGCGATGAGTCGTTCCGGCTGCCTCTGATCGTGGTCATAACAGGGCGGGGTGATCTGGATTCGACGCTGTGCCGCACGTCGGCCGTCGTGGCGGCGATCCAGGACGTTCTGGCCGATGAACCGGCCCTGTCGGATCTGGACGGGGTGCTGTTCGGGTGGGTGGCGGAGAAGTCGATGTCGTGCGGTCAGACCCCTGAGGGTCCGATCGGGACGGCGCGTGTGGTGGTCGACGTGACCGCCCGTCTCAACTGAGAGAGGAGCCTTCGATGAAGGTCCGTTACACCGGCGAGGCCGGGTACATCTTTGCGCCTGAGGGCGTGCCGCCGTTCGTCCCTGAGCCTGGGGACGTATTCGACCTGGACGATGCCGTGGTGGCGTCGCTGGGTGGCTCGTTCGAGCCGGTGGAGCCTGTGAAGGCCCCGGCGAAGAAGTCGGCCCCCAAGGCCGCTGACCCGTCGCCCGCGCCCGCTGGCGACTCCGACCCGACCGGCCTGGAGGGCTGAAATGGGCATCCAAGACAACTTCTGGACGATCGGCGAGGAGGCGGTGGCCTGGGGCACCAAGGCCACCACTCTGACCCGCGGCATCGAGAACCAGACCGATGACGCCACCCCGAACGTCGAGTTTCTCCAGTCTCGGGGGATGCGTCCGGCGACGGTGGCGACCCCGACGGGCCGCTCCGTGGCTGTGCCTCGTGGTGGTCAGCATGTACTGACGCTGGACCTGATGGCGAAGTCGTTGGGGCTGGTGTTCACACGTTCACCCCGACCACGACCGGCCCCACCAAGTCGTTCACGGTCCATGCTGGCCGCGCTGATGTGGGCGGCACGGTGAATCATCACGACTACCTCGGGTGCATGGCCGAGTCGCTGAACCTCGCCCTGACGGCGAAGGGCCTGCCGGTCCTCAAGTCGACGTTCGCCTACAAGACGCTCGACACTGCGGCGGCGTCGGTCACCCCGTCTTACCCCACTTCGTCGCATGTCTACCGTGACATCGACTGTGTGGTGTCGCTTGCTGGCAACTCTGAGTGCCTGCGCTCCGCTGACTTCACGATCCCGACCGGGCTCGACATGGAGCGGTGGCGGATCTGTGCGGGTGGCCGTGAGAAGCCGGTGCTGAATACCCGTGTGGAGCCGACTGGCACGCTGTCGCTGGATTACGACTCCGATTCGTGGCAGGACGCGTGGCTGGCCGGGACCGAGCTCGAAGATCTGATCATCACCTTCACCGGTCCCGAGATCGAGACTGGGTTCGACTTCTTGTTTCGGGCGACGTTCCCGCTGATCCAGCTCACCGGGTCTAGCCCGAAGGTCGGTCTGGACACCACACCCGAACAGCCTCTGCCGTTCCGGGTGCTGGACAACGGCACTGATCCGGCGTGGACGTTGGAGTACCAGACCACCGACACGGCGTACTGATGGCGCTGGTCTCTGCCGAGGTCGATGGCCTCGATGAGTTGATCGCTGGCCTCAAGGCGTCGTCTCAGGGGCTGGCCCGCGAGCAGCGCAAGGCGAACAAGAAGGTTGCTGAGGAGGTGTCGGAGTGGGCGCGGTCTGCTGCCCGCTCTGGCACCCGTCAGCAGGTCCTGGCTGCGGGTGCGATCAAGGCCCGTGGCACTCAGTCGACGGCCCGTCTGGCGATCTCTGGTGGCCCTGGTTATGCCAAGGCTGCGTTCTGGGGCATGTCTCGCCGGACCGGTTGGTATGCGGCTGAGCGGTACCGTGACTCTCCCGCACGGCAGGCCCCGCCGTGGGTGGGGAACTCGTGGACGGCTGGTGTGGCCGGTCAGGGGCCGCATGCGATCAACGATGCGATCGCTGCCCATGTCGATGAGGTCGAGGCCCTGTATGCGGCCGGTTACGAGTCCGCTCTGAAGGCGGCTTTCCCTGGGGGGTTCGAGTGAGTCAGATCACGGTTACGGTCGACGGGTCCGAGCAGGTCGTGGACCTGGCGAAGGTCACGGGGCTGGATGCGATGCAGTTCCGCATGGAGACGGGGCAGGACCTCGATCTTGCGGTGTTGGGGATCTTGGAGCGGGGCGAGGCGGTGCTACTCGCTGATCTGGCGGTGGTCCATTGGTTGTGGGTCCGTCAGTCGGTGGATGCGTTGGCGTCGTTCGCTTTGGTGGCGTCGTCGCTGACGCTGTTCCCTGCCGTGCAGCCTGAGGCCGTGGAGGTCTGAGGGGGTGGCGGGGCGCGCTCTCACGATCGACATTACGACGAGGGACCAGCAGACGCTGGCCGCTCTCAAGCGCGTCCAGAAGGAGTTGTCGGCTGTCGACAAGGCGGTGGACAAGACCGCCAAGGAGAGCGACAAGCTCGGTAAGTCGGCCGATGATTACGCGGCGAAACTGAGTAACGCCCGTGAGGTCGCGGGCGGGATCGTGTTGGGCGGCACGGTGGCGGTGTTGGGTGCGTCGACCAAAGCCGCTGGCGAGCTGGCGGAGGCGCAAGCCAAAACGAACGCCGTATTCGGGGAGTCGGTGGGGATCATCAATCAGTTTGCTGAGGGCGCGACCGAGGCGCTCGCCCTGTCGAAGCGTGAGGCGCTGGAGTCCGCATCCACCTTCGGGAACCTGTTTACCCAGATGGGCGTCGGGGCCGCCAAGTCGGCGCAGATGTCTAAGTCGATGATCACCCTTGCTGGTGACTTCGCGGCCTTCCACAACGCGAATCCGGTGGACGTGATCGAGGCGCAGACGGCTGCGTTCGGGGGCGAGTACGACGCCTTGCAGAAGTTTGTTCCGACGATCAACGCGGCGGCAGTGGAGCAGCAGGCGTTGGCCGAGACGGGCAAGTCGTCGGCCCGTGAGCTGACCGCCCAGGAGAAGGCGCTGGCGACCTATTCGCTGATGCTGGCCGGCGCGGGTAAGGCGTCGGGGGCGGCGGCTCGGGAGGCTGACGGGTTGGCGATGTCGTCCAAGCGGGCGAAGGCCGAGCTAGAGAACAGTGCGGCTTCCATTGGCACGTCGCTGGTGCCTGCTGCCGCTACGGCCGCTAAGGGGATAGCGGGTCTGGCGAGTGCGTTTGGTGCGCTGCCTGCTCCGATGCAGACCGGGGTGGTCGGCATAGGGGGGCTGGTGGTGGGTCTCGGGTTGTTGGGGCCGAAGGTCGCTGAGGGTGTCGGCCTGTTGCGGTCTGGTGTTGGTGCTGTCCGTGCGTACGGGTCGGAGACGGCGACGACGGCGCAGAAGATGACGGGCGCTGGTGTCGCCGCTGGTGCGCTGGCTGGTGCGCTGGTGGCTGGTGCTGCTGCGTGGAATCAGTGGGGTGCTGCTGGCCGCGGTGCGGCGAATCAGTGGGCTGACCAGTTCGATCAGGCGAACGGTCGCACGGTTGCGGGCCTGCGCCAGACGGCCGCTGAGACCAGGGCGTGGGGTGATGCGATCAAGGAGGCTGGGGGGTCGTTCGCTGGCCTGCCTGACCCTGGCGACCTGTTCGACATCGACGCTGACCGCGAGACGGCCGAGGCGAAGAAGGCGGCTAAGGGTCGGGCCAAGGCGTACGAGGATGCCGCCGATCGGATAGAGGAGGCCGCTAAGCGGTCTGGTATGTCGGTGGCGGACGCTGAGAAGGCGCTGGCGGCGACTGGTGTCGACCCGACGATCATGTCGGTGGACAAGCTGACGGCTGCACTGGATGGCTACCAGTCCTCGGGAGCGGGGGCCGCTGAGGCTTCGGCTGCGTTGGCCCGTGACTTGGCGGCAGAGGAGGCAGCGGCTGACGCTGCACGGTCCGCCGTCGATGGTCTGCGGTCCGCCGAGGAGGGCGTGGAGTCTGCTCGGGCTGGGGTGGCTGACGCTCAGGATCGGGTGGCTGACGCTGAGCGTGGCGTGTCCGAGGCCCGTAAGGGCGTGGCTGACGCTGCCCGTGGTGTCGCTGATGCCGAGAAAGGTCTGGCTGACGCCAGGCAGGGGGCGGTAGAGGCCGCTGAGGATCTAGCGGACGCACAGCGTGATCTTCAGTTTGGGACCAAGGAGCTGGGGGCCGCCCACAAGGGAGTCGTTGACGCTGAGAAGGATCTGGCGTCGGCGCAGCGCGACAGCAAGGCCGCTCAGGAGGATTTGACCGAGGCGCGTGAGCGTGCCGCTGAGGTCCTGGAGGATCTGGCGGTCTCGGCTAAGGGTGCGGTCCTCGATGAGCGCGAGGCGATCCTCGACCTCAAGGACGCCCGTGAGGCTCTGGCCGCGGGTCCTGACATTGACGAGGCAAAGCCTGGTGAGTCCGCCGATGCTGTGGCCGAGCGGGAGCGGCGCAACGCTGAGGCCCGCAAGGAATGGGCTGAGGATCGCGAGCGTCTCCAGATCCGGGTGGAGCGGGCTGAGATGCGCCTGGCCGAGGCCCAGGAGCGCAACGGTGAGGCGGCCGACGAGCTGGCTGAGGCTCAGGCCCGCGGGATTGAGCAGTCCGAGGAGGTCACCGCGGCGAAGGATGCGATCGCCGCGGCTGCTGATGCTGAGCGCACGGCAGAGGAGGCGCTAGCGGAGGCGAAGGCCCGTGTGGTCGAGGTCCAGGAGGCCCTAGCCCAGCGGGTCGTGGATGCTCAGGCCCGTGTGGTCGAGGCAAACGACCGGGTGACAGAGGCCGCTGGCCGAGTGCGTGACGCCCAAGATCAGGTGGCGGCCGCTCAGCAGCGCGTCGTGGATCAGCAAGCGGCGGTGGTCGAGTCGAGGGCCGCGGTCGAGGGTGCTGAGCGCAAGGTCACCGATGCACTTGTGGCGCAGGCGATAGCGCAGGCCGAGCTGGACACTGCGCTGGCAAACTCGAAGGGCGCTCTAGATGGCCAGATCGTCAAGCTCCTGGAACTGGCGGGGCAGATGGAGCCGGGGTCGCCGGTGCGCCAGCGACTCTTGGAGATGGCCGAGCAGCTCAACTCTCTGACGGCCCGCCCGTGGACGATCGAGCTTCAGACCCGCCTCCAGGCGGTGGACGCGATCAACCGGGCGATGGAGATCGCCTTGTCTGGGACTGATGAGGCGAACCGTGGTGGTCGTGCGATCGGTGGCCGTGTCGGAGCGGGCCGGGTGTATCCGGTGGGCGAGAACGGCCCGGAGATTCTGCGGCTAGATCCTGGCGAGTCGGGTCGTGTGTTCACGCCTGAGCAGTGGGCGGTGGATCAGCGCAAGCAGGCGGCGTTCAACGAGCGTGACCGGCGGGGCCAAGCGAAGTTGGCGGCCGGACCGCGGACCCTGAACGTGACGGTGAACGAGGCGGCTACCCCGTGGCAGACCGTCGATCTGATCGGGTCCGAGTTTGATCGGCTGATGAAGGTGGGGGTGGTGCACTAATGCCGTCTCCGTTGTCGGGTGTGTACCAGTTCGGGGTGGGGTCGTTGGTGTGCGGGGATGGCACCGCTAACCCTGAGGTGTCGTTGGTGAAGGTCAATGGGCTTGGCCCGTCTGTGTCGTCTCAGACGGCCCAACGCTCGATGAGCGGTGGTGTTGCGGTGGGTCGCGATGTGGCGGCCCCGCTCGACATCAGCCTGGATATCGAGATCTGGACGCCTGGTGATGACGCCGCCGCGGGTGCGTGGTGGGTGGCGTTAGCGGCGCAGTTCGACGCGATGGAGTCCGGCTTCGGGTCTCTGTGGTTGTGGTTGCCGGGGATTGGCCACCGCGAGATCGTGGGCCGTCCGATGGGCACGTCCGATGACGGGCTGTCGTCGTTGCCTTACGGCTACGTGGAGATGTCGCTCCGCTGGTTGGGGACGACGGGCGAAATGACGGTGGTGGTCTGATGGCGCTGGTCGTGTCGTGGTATCGGTCCGGGCTGGAGACACTGCACCCTGCAACGTGGGATGCCCGCACCGACGACAAGGTGCTGGCGATCGAGCACGGCATGGGCTGGTCGTTCGACGCCACCGACACCACGCTCACCGACCTGGCGCTCGGTGGCTGCGAGCTTGTCGCCACCGGGTACAGCCGTGCGTCGCTGGTGACGGGTGCCCCGGTGTTCTCGTCGGGCCGCTGGACCCTGCCGCTGTCGGCTGTCGTGTGGGCGTCGTGTGGCACCGCCGAGCAGGTCGCCGCGTTCGTCGGGTACGAGGCCGGTGTCGATGACGCCACGTCGGTACCGCTGTGGGTGCTGTATGACTCGGGCGGCGCTGCGATCGTGACCCTCGACGGCACCGACCTAACCCTGTCGATGGATCTCGGTGTGACATGACCGTCACGGTCACCGCCCCAGCGGGCAACATCACCCACGGCACCCGTGGCGCGGTCTCTACCGAGATGGCATCGGCGGACCTTGGAGGTGTGGATCACCTACGCGGGGTCATCGGGGCGTGTCGCCCAGATCCCGTCCGATCAGATCGTGTCATGCCAGTGGTCCGAGAAGATGGACGCGATCGGGTCGTCATCCGCGACCGTCGTCATCGACCATCACGCCACCTACCCCGATGATTCGTTCGTCGCCGATGACCTGTTGCGGGTCGAGCGTGAGATCCAGATCTCCTACGCCGGGCGGGTGATGCATTGGGGGCCGATCGTGTCGGTGTCCCGGTCGATCGCCGGGCCGACGCTGACCGTCGAGGTCGCCGGCCCTGAGTACTGGCTGGATGCCCGTCTGATCGACGGCGACGAAACAGTGTGGGGTCGTGAGCAGATCCGTGGTACCCGCGAGTGGTCACCGTTCCTCGACGTGACGTCGACGGCGTTCACGGCCGGGGGCCAATTCTCCTACCGGACATCCGATTGGCGGTTCACCGCCGAGGTGTGGATCAAGGCTGGGGTGCCCGACGGTGACGTGATCCTCTCCGCGCTGGCGTCCCCGTCCGCTGCTGACCCACAACAAGGGTCGATGGTGTTCGCCGGGGACCTGGCGCGTGGCCGGTGGGTGACGGCTGTGATCCACACGACGTTCACTTCCGCGTACGGGGCTGGTGGTGCGCCTAGGTCGTGGTTCATGTCTGTCGGGGGGGAGGGCGGCGCAGCCGAGGACGTGGTGGTCCGCAAGGTGTCCGCCCAGATCTCGCCCACCTCTGTCGGCCAGGATGACACTGAGGTCGAGGTCGAGGAGATCCCGGTCCGTGACATGTGGATGGAAGCGTTCGCCCGTGTCGCCGACCTTGGTGTGTCGGCGTGGATCGACGGCAGCATCGACGGGGTAATGGAGGCATCGTGGCGTCGTCCCGATGTGCAGGTCATCGAGGTGGCCCGCATGGTGGTCGAGTCCGGGTACGGTGAATGCGACTTCGCTCTGACCGAGACGGTGCGGGTGGGGCGCTGCTGGGTGACCCGCGGGTTCGCCCATGACCCCGGCGACCTGACACTGACCGCTGAGGGCACGAATCCGCCTGTGGTGTCGTGGGGGACATGGACCTCGGGCCTCACTCACCCGGTAACGGAGTGGGTGGTCGCCAACGACGAGGGCTTCACGGGCTCCTACCACGATGTGACGTTGTTCGGTGGGCTGGTGCTCCAGTCCTACAGCGCGGCCCCAACAGGCACCACGCGGACGATCTCGAGAACCGGGCGATCTACGCTGCGGATCGGGCGTCGTCGTCGCTGTCGGAATCGTTGTCGGCACGGGTCCGTATGGACCTGGTGGCGACGCTGTGGGTTGGGGACCGGGTGCGCGTCGAGATTGACGATGGCCCGTCTCAGATCGCCGCGACGTGGCGGGTCGTGTCCAAGACCGTTGATCCTGCGGCCGCGGCGTTCAGTATCGAGCTATCCCCGTGGATGGGGGCGTGATGGCCGGGTCGATCGTCTCTGAGATCGCCGAGGTGAAGCGGCGTGTCCTCACGTTGGAGCGTCGGCTGCGAGATCTGCGGCTCGTGAAGTACTTGCACCAGCTCCTAGATGTCGACATCACCTACGACGGGCCAGGCGAGGTCGAGGACAACGATGTCCTCACCTATGACGCTACGGCTAAGAGGTGGGTGGCTGCGGCTGTCGACGGTGGCGGGGTGTACTCGTCTGCGTCGATCACCGGGCTGTGGGACGGGACCACGGTCTCTGGTGAGGCGACCGAGTGGAATGTTGCGACGGCAGGGCTGGAGCTGGTCGTCGTGTCAGGTGGCTCCACTCTGATCCGCGGGCTAAGGCCGGACACCGGTACCGGCCTGTGGGAAGTGATCGCGAATGTGCAGGTCACTAGCGGCACCGGCACACCGCGTGTGGAGATCCAGCAGGCGTCGACATCGGCGGGGTGGGACATCGACGGCGAGATGGTGTGTCGGCCGTTGCTGTCCGCGCACGACGACGCCACCGACGGCGGATCTGTGTCGCTGATCGTCCCGATCGGCGCTGTCGATGCCCCTTGGGTGGAGATCGACATCGACATGGGTGGCGCTACCGAGGTCCGTTACCGGCTCCAGGCGCATTTGGTGGCCCCGCTCGCTGTCGTGGACGGGGTGTGTGGTGGCTGACGTGCATCCCGACCGGGGATGCCAGAACGTGAGAGGACAAGGGTATGACGTGTGCTGGTGCTAGTTCGACGGTGACCCGCACCCGCGGGGACGACTGGACGGTGGTGGGGACGCTCGGCGGGTCCGGTGATATCACCGGTGCCGCGGTCACGTCCCAGATCCGCACTCATGTCGAGTCTTCGACGGTGGTGGCGTCCTGGACGGCGACGGTCACGGACGGTCCGGGGCGTGAGGTGACGCTCACGTTGTCGGACACGTTGACCGCTGCGATCACCCCTGGCCGGTACGTCTATGACGTGCAGGTCGTGGCGGGCGGCGTGACCACCACCTATGGCGCTGGTGCGGTGCTGATTGTCCAAGGGGATGTGACCCGATGACCGACGTGACCTGGAACCCTGCCGGCGACGATGACACGTCGTTTGGCCCTCTGACCGCCCACAACGTGCTGGGCGGCCGCACCGCTGCCGACGCACACCCCGCGGCCGCTGTCTCCTACGACCCGACCGTGTCGGGGCTCACCGGCGACACGGTGCAGGAGGCGATCGACGAGCTCGCCACCTCTGGTGGTGCGGTTGCGTCGGTGAACGGTGAGACCGGTGTTGTGGTGCTCGACGCCGGTGACGTGGGCGCGGTGCCGACGGCTCGAACGATCACCGCCGGGACCGGGCTGACTGGCGGCGGTGACCTGTCGGCGGATCGGACGCTGACCGTCACCTACGGCACCACGGCGGGCACGGCGGCTGCGGGTGACGACGCCCGGCTCTCTGACGCTCGCACCCCAACAGCGCACGAGGCGTCCCACCATCACGACGGGTCTGATCCGTTGTCGGTGGTGGATGTGGGCGCTGTGCCCGTCGAATCGGTGGGCCTGCTGCCCGGTGAGACGAACCGTGGCACGTGGGATGTCGCCGCCACCTACGCCGTGGGCGATGTCGTGTTCGAGTCGGGTTCGGCTGTACGTCGCGTCGGCGCCGTCGACGGGCTTGACCCTGCGTCGCACCCCCGGTTCGTGGGATGTGCTGGCCCGATTTCTTGGATCGGAGGATCGAACTCGGCACCGGCTCGTCGGCCACAGGCTACGTGTCCACCGCTGTCGGCCCCATATCGTCGGCCACAGGCTACGTGTCCACCGCGATCGGCCCCATATCGTCGGCCACAGGCGACGCGTCCACCGCGATCGGCACCATATCGTCGGCCACAGGCGACGCGTCCACCGCGATCGGCAACGGCTCGTCGGCCACAGGCGTCGGGTCCACCGCTGTCGGCGCGTACTCCTCCGCCACCACCGACGGCGAAGTGAACCTCGCCAACATCTACCGGGGCAGCGTCGACCCCGGCGACCCGACGGTCGCCACCGGTGCGGAGATCACCACTGGGTTCGTCGACCTCCCCGAAACCGCTGCCGTCACCAACCCCGCTGCCGACCACCAGCGGCTCGTGGCCCGTACCGACGGCCTCTACGTCCGCGACGAGACCGGCGCCGAGGTCGGGCCGTTGGGGGCTGGTGGTGCAGTTGAGCCCGGAATGGTGCCGCCAGTTTCGCCGTCCGCCTACGACCAAGAGTATTGGGACATGGCCGACGGGTCCCCCGTGGTGGGGACGTGGCACAACCAAGGAACGTCCACCGCAGCGATCAGCGACGGTCGCCTCCTGATGACATGCCAGGCTGCAGCGTCCGGGTACAACCAGCGGGCGCTGCTCACCACGCTGCCCAGTTTCACGTCCGTGTCCACTCGGATCACCGTGGGCGGCGAACTCACCAATCACTCCAACGCTGGGTTGGTGCTGTACAACAGCGGCACTGGACGCCTCCTGCAATGGCTGGTACACATCCACGGCCCAGGCAAGGACCTGGAGCTGCACAGGGCCAACTCGTTCACGTCGTTCGATTCAGCAACGACGACCACGGGCGTGTCGGTGGGTGTGGGGCACGTGTACCTCAAGATCACTAATGACGGCGTGAATCTGCGCCGCTGGGTCAGCGATGACGGTGACCGATGGATCATGGTTGGATCGGTGACGTTGGCGTCGTGGATCGGCAGCGTGACCGGGGCTGGCGTCGTGGTCGGGCAGGAACACGCAGGGATCGCCGTCACCGCATCGTTCGACTTCCTGAGATTCACATGACCACGGATTGATTGGCACCATGGACCACGACGGCACCATCAAACGTCTACGCCAACGGCTCGACGCAAACCGGGACTACCTCGCCCTCGCCACCCCGACCGCCGCACAACAGCGGGCGCAGGTCGCACGGCTCACCCGCGAAACCAACGCCCTCATCCGACTGGTGCTCGACCTGCTCGACACCGACGACACAGGAGACTGACCATGCCCTTCACCCCGCCATCGGTGCCATCGGTGCCGCCACCCTCGTCGCCCAGGTCGATTGGCCGCTCGTCGCGTCCACCGTCGTGCTCGCCACGATCCTCAGCCTGCTCACCTCGCTGACCGGGCTACCCGAGGACGCGGAGCGGTGACCACCTGGCTCGACGGGTGGAATCGCATCGAGGGCAACGACTCCGGGTCGTGGGCCAGCGGACCAACCCGCCCCAAACTGCTGCTGCACCCACCGAAGGAAGCTCCATCGCTGGTGCCGTAGGTGCGTACAAGGCCAACAACTCGTGGCCTCACGTCACCGTTGACCCGATCCGCAAGACCAGAGTGCAGCACGTCCCGCTCACCAAACCGGCACGGGCGCTGCGCAACTCCGCCGTGCCGGGCGAAACGAACCGGGCACCGACCGTCATCCAGGTCGAGATCGTCGGCCGGGCCGCAGAATCACACGACTGGTCCGAGGCTGCGCTCGTCTGGCTCGGCCGCGAGGTCGTTGGCCCGCTGTGCACTGCCGCCTCAATCCCGCTAGTGGCCCCGAGGGAGTTCCTCGGCACCAAGGCCGGGCACACACTCGCCAGCGTCACCGCCAAGCAGCGTCTCACCGCCGCCCAATGGCGCGACCTGTCCGGCATCCTCGGCCACCAGCACGCCCCAGAGAACACGCACTGGGACCCTGGCGCGTCAACATCGGGCGCATCATCCAGGCCGCCAAAGGCTACGGCCCGCTCTACCCCAGCACCCCCACCGGACCATCCACCGAGGACACTGACATGACCGACGCTGACCGCAAGATGCTCGCCGACGCCCTCGCCGAAGCCCGCGCCGCTGGCCTCCGTGCCGCCCACTGCGAGCAGCTCCTCGCCGAGCAGGCCGAGCAGCTCAAACAGTTCTACGGCTCCCTTCGGGGCTGGTCGGTGGCCATCGCAGAGAAGGTGGGTGCCTCCCGAGACGACGCCATCCGCAACGACCCCCACGCCCAACGGTGATCGCAGACGTGGCCCCGTGGCTCATCACCCTGAGGGACTCCGCGATAACGGTCGGTGCTGTTGCCGGAGCGCTCGTCACCATCGCAGCCGCGGCGAAACTCCCGCTCATCTCTAGGCCGATCCGCTGGCTGTGGGCGCACCTCGTCGCCCGACCGCTCGCCACCTGGATAGACACCATCCTCGACCCGCACACCGCACCACTCCACGACCGACTAGAGCGCGTCGAACACGAGGTGCGCACCAACGACGGCTCATCGCTCCGTGATGTCGCGGACCGCACCGAGGTCGCCATGGCACGACTCGGCAACCAGATAGCCATCGTGTCGGCCGGACTAGACGTGATGATCCGCACCGAATACACCGCTATCCGCTCCGTCGACGCGTCGATCGCTGGCCGGGTGGACGACATCGCCCGACACACCGACACGGCCCGCCGCGGCCCAGACATCGCCCCCGGCATGACGCCAGGCAGGGTGCTCGCTGAGCTGATCGCCCTCGACTGGGGATCGTGGGGCAAAGGCGCGACCGTCCCCGAGCTGGTGTCGGCACTGGCCATCGACGGACCCCGGCCTGCCTGCTCCGAGGTGCTCGAGGCGCTCATCTCCCCCGAGGTCATCGACCGCTGGCAGGTCCCAGACACCGATTGGCGGCGCAACGACTGGCCAGTGATCGTCCCCATGATCTGACCGGGTTCCCGCCTCCCGGTCAGACGCAAAGGCCCCCGTGCTCCCCATCAGGGGTTGAGCGCGGGGGGCTTTTGTCGCGCCCGGGGTCAGAGTCGCCCGGTCCGCATCGCCCACGCCGCGACCCTCGGCCACGACCAGGCAGGGCCACCCGAGACCGTCCAGTCCGGCTCAGGGAGCACACCCTGCGTCCGCCAGTTGCGCGCCGTCTGGGCCTCCACCCTGAGCAGCGCCGCTATCTCCGCGACCCCCACCGCCACCGCCTGTGCCCGCGGATCCTCGTCCATCGGGCGCCCATCAGGCCCGACCACACACCGGGCCAGATACGCCTTCGACTGGCCGGGCCGCGCCCGGAGCTCGTCCAGCTCATCGGCCCAAGCCTCCCAGGCGTCGACCGCGGACCGATGCACACTCAGCGTCCCGTCGGGCTCACCGCCATGGCCTGTAGCGCAGTACCGCCATTCCGCCGGCCCGGTCGCTCCGGCCATCATCGCTCGACCTCCGTGATGGCCAGGTCAGCGACGTAGAAGGTGAGATCGGAGGCCCCGAGGGCATTGGCTGCCAGGTCCGCCATTGCCTGGCCGTACCGGTCGATCCGTGCTTGATCGGTGCAGGTGGGCACCTCGACCGTCCACGCCTTCCGGCCCCGGTCGAAGGTGGCGGTGCCGCCGTTGAGGCCGATCCGCTTGATCAGGGTGACGATGGCGGCAAAGTCCTTGTCTCGGCTGGTCGAGATCTTCACGGTGTAGGTGGTGGTGGTGGTGGGGTTGCTGGTGTTTTCCATGTCCTGAGTATGCACCATACCTACCCCGACCGTCAACACCTAATACTCACAATGGGCCGAATGGCCTAGTCGTCGTCGGGCCGGTCATCCCCGATCTCACCCGCCACGAACCGGCGCACCACATCCGCACACGCCGGACCCTTCGGCCCGTCGAACCACAAGCGGGTCATCCACGCCGCCCACTCCCCCGGGCGGGGGTCGCTGCGCGTCCGGGGCCGGGTCAGCAGCCGGTGTTCGCATGCGGCAACCGAACCCTCAGCCAAGAAGTTTGACAAGAAGATTCGGTTTAGGGGTTGACTCGCGCGATTTCGGCACGCATAGTGCCGACATGGCATCCACCCCCACCGCCCAACTGGCGGACCTGGTCCTCGGGGACGCTGGGCCGCTGGAGGACTTCGTGAGGTCCCGCCGGGCCGAGGCCCGGGCCTGGCGACTGATCGCCCGAGACCTGTACGAGGTCACCGGCCAGCGCATCGACGTGACCTACGAGACCCTGCGGTCCTGGTACCCCGACCCCGACGAGACCGCCGCCGAGACCGAGGCGGTCGCCTCGTGACCGCCACCGACGCCGAGGCCGAGATCACCAAGGTGCTGAGCGGCGTGCACGGCGAGGGCCTGGTCTTCCGCTCGATCGACTCCACCACGGTGGCGTTCCTGGTGCCGGACGGTGACCGATGATCGCCGTCGCCTGTGCCTCGATGTTGGTCGCCCTCATCGCGCTGCTCGCCCGGGAGCTGGTGTGGATGGCCCGGATGCTCGACGCCTACGAGGCCGAGGTCGACGCCCTCATCGAGGGCCTGGAGGCGGAGCGGGCCCGTCGCCGCAAGGCCGAAGCCCGCGCCAACCACCTGACCGGAGACGTGGTGCGGCTGAGACGCACCTGACCCGGCCCGGGATGCCGGGCGAGGACTGCGGCCGACCCCCTTGGGTCGCGGTCCTCGCCGGGTGGCCCGGGCCAAGGGCGATGACCCCCGGTAGCGCCGGGGGCGGGGCCCGTCAACCCCTCTGGACCGCCCGCTCGATCGCATCGAGCCCGGGCCACCGACCCACACAAACAAGCGGCCCACCCCACGACCTCGCAAGCCGGAGTGGGCCACCTAACCACCTAGGAGCATAGATGCCCCCATCAACGACCATCCGTGTCGATCTGATGCCAGGCGATCCGCCTCCCGTCATCACCGTCGGGCCTCGCACCAGTCACGGCACCATCACCCTGACACTCGACCTGCCTGGCGCTGCAATCGAGCTGGTGTGCTACGACGGCGATGGCCTCGTGGAGATCCTCGCTGAGGCCCACGACCAGGCCGCTGCTCGTGTCGCTGGGTTGCCCGCATGACCGCGGCCATCACGTCACCAATCAGGCCCGCCGACCAGGCCCGAGGCCTCCACTGGCTGGCCCGCTGCCGTGAGTCCCTGCACCAGCACCGAGGCATCGACCGGCACGACCAGACCATGAGCGCCCTCGGTCGGGCCAGCACCAAGGCGGTGAGCCGATGACCGAGCTACCCGTCCTCGAGCGCCGCCAGCACGGCCGCAACCACAGCTACCGACTCAACGGCGACAAGCTCCCCGGCGTCACCACGATCATCGGTGACGGGCTACCCAAGCCCGCCCTGATCGGGTGGGCAGCAAAGACCATCGCTGAGTACGTCGCCGACCGCCTCGACCAGAACGGCGAACACATCACCGCCGACCAGCTCGTGGACGACCTCGCCGAGATCGCCCGGGCCAAGTCGAAGCCGTGGCCCGCCAAGCTGTCGCGCACCAAGGTTGCCGAGATCCTCAAAGGCGTCCACTGGGAGGACCGCGACCAAGCCGGGAACAAGGGCACCGAGGTCCACCGGCTGGCCGAGCTGCTCACCCACGGCGAAGAGGTCGAGGTCCCCGAACCGCTCACCGGCCACGTCGACGCCTATCTCTCCTTCTTGGATGACTGGCGCCCGACCGACGCCCTGACCGAGGTGGTCGTCGGGTCGGCCAAGCACGGCTACTGCGGGACGCTCGACATGATCGCCACCCTCCCCGGGTCTCGGCCGATGCCTCGTCGACCTCAAGACCAACCGGTCCGGCCCCTTCGGTGAGGTGGCCCTACAGCTCGCCGCCTACCGCCACGCGGATGTCGCCCTGATCGACGGCGAGACCGTGCCCATGCCGCCCGTCGACTGGTGCGGCGTGCTGTGGCTCCGGGCCGACGGCTTCGACCTCTACCCCTTCGACGCCGGCCCTGCCCAGTTCCGGAGCTTCCTCTACGTCCAGCAGGTGGGCCGGTTCCTGGCGGACCAGAAGGACCGGGACCGCACCGCCAAGCACGACGCCATCTCCCCGACGACGTTGCCATGGGCGGTGCGGCGTGAGCGACATCACCCCCTACGAACACGACTCCACGTACTCGATCGTGCCGTCGGCTGCGTCCCTCGCCGAGCAGATCGCACGCAGCGATTTCGCGCCGGCCGGGCTGCGCGGCAAGCCCGAAGCGGTCATGGCCGCCATGCTCCAGGGCCACGAGCTCGGCATCGGGCCAATGGCCGCACTCGCTGAGATCGGGGTGATCAACGGCAAGCCCTGCATCAGCGCCAAACTCATGAGGGCACTCGTCCAGCGGGCGGGCCACGACCTGTGGTTTGAGGTCAAAACCAGCACCAAGGTCACCATCTGTGGCCGCCGCAAGGACTGGCCCGAAGACCGCGTCGCCAAGGTCACCTGGACCATGGATGACGCCAAGACCGCTGGCCTATCCGGCGGCCAGAACTACCGCAAGTACCCCGCGCCATGCTGGCCGCTAGAGCCACGGGCGAGCTATGCCGGGACAACTTTGCCGACGTTCTCGGAGGCCTGTCCTACACCCACGAGGAGGTCTCCGATGGTGATCTGGTGGCCGACGCAGACGTGGTGATCGAGTCCCGCGACGACGTGGCCCCACCGGAGAAGGCGACCAGCACCCGCAAGGCCAAGAGTGCCCCGGCCCGCAAGGTGGCGCGGCCAAGGCCACCCCCACGACCACGGTCGCCGCTCCGGTCGACCTGCCCCCACTCCCCGGTGAGGACGGCTATGGCGACATCGTGGACGCCGAAGTGGTCGAGGAATCCACCGTCGACCCTGCGGCCATCCAAACCCGCATCGACGGGCTGACCCAGGAGGACCGCCAGGACCTTGGCGAGTGGTGGAAGGCCCAGGGCATCCCGCCGCTCAAGTCGGGGAACGTGACCGCCGAGCAGGCCGCCGCCATCGGTGCAGCGATCGACGCCTACAACCCGGCGACCCCGGACCCTGCTGCCCGCAACAAGAAGATGTGGGCGATGGTGGCCGAGGCGTGGCCGTCCGATCCCGACGAGGACCGTGACGAGCTGCGCCGCCACCTGATCCAGACCGTCACCGGCCAGCGCACCAGCTCCTCGAAGGACATGGACGGCGACGAGTGGACCGCCCTCTTCGACGCCCTCGAATCGATCAAGGCCGGCACCCACTCACTGTTCCTGCGTTCCAACGGTGAATGGGAGCTGCGCAAGGCGACGGGCGGTGCGTCGTGATCCTCACCCCGCTGCCCGCTCCCGCCCGCAACGTCCACCCGCTGCGCTCCGACTACGTCGAGGTGTGCTGGACGCCCGTGGTCGGCTCGACGGCCGTGGCACTGCTGCGCCTGCTCCCGGCCATGTGGGCCGAGGCCGTGCCCGTCGAGGTGGCTGACCTGGACTTGGCGCAGCGGTTCGGGCTCGGCAAGTCCGACCGGGTGCGCCAGACCGCCCAGCGCATCGCCCGGTTCTGTGGTGGCCGCTGGGACCCGTCGTTGCGCCTGCTGGAGGTTCCGACGGCGCTGCCGTCTCTGTCGCCCGGCCAGTTGGCCCGGGTGCCCGAGTGGACACGGGCCCGCCATGAGGCCCTGACGATGGCGGTGGCGTCGTGAACGCCGTGACGTGGCCGCTGGCCTTGCCGCTGATCCTGGCCGTGTGCTTCTACGTGCTCGCCGTGGTCGAGGACCGGGCCGAACGACGAGAGAGGAACGAGCGATGAGCGATGAACGTCCGGGGTGGCATCGCCACCCGAATGGTGGCGGCTGGGTGGAGGACACGGCGTCAGTCGATGAGACGGCCTTCGTCGGACCGACGCTCGCCCGGGTTCGGGCCGCTCGGGTGTTCGGGGCCGCTTGGGTGTCCGGGACCGCTCAGGTGTCCGGGGCCGCTGAGGTGTTCGGGAACGCTTGGGTGTGCGGGAACGCTGAGGTGTCCGGGTCCCGCCATGTCCTGACCGTCGGCCCGATCGGGTCCGAGGACCAGACCCTGACCCTGTTCCGCGCTGAGACGGGGTACTGGGTGAGTGTCGGGTGCTGGCACCCGGACGGGGCAACCCTCGATGACCTGACCGCTGAGGTGCAGCGTCGAGCACCGGACCATGCGGATGAGTACGAGGCCGCGATGGCGTTGTGTCGTGTGCGGATCGCTGAATGGGAGAAGCGATGAGCGAGACCGACGACCTGGTGTCCCGTGCCCGTCGGCACGCGGAGACGCACCCGGAGTCCCGGGAACTGATCGAGGAGCTGCTGGAGGAGCTGCTGGAGGCGGTCGTCCGGTGGGCGTGCTTCGCCGCCCCGTCCCCCGTCCCGTCGTGGCCGGATGGCGTCCTGCGAGACGCCGCCAACCGGCTGCGCTGGATAGCCAACTCCGGCTACATCGAGGACCCGGGAATCAAGCGAATCATCCGCAGTTGGGCCGACGAACTGGACGCCACCCTCGTCCCGCCGTGGCCGGGTGCGGTGCTGTCCGGACTGGTCGATGAGGACGGGGTGCCGACGTGGCTCGCCCAGGCCGGGCAGGTGCGCGGCGAGCAGGTGCGGCGCCGCTCGGATCTCGTGTGGGTGAACAACGACCAGATGGTCGCCTTCTCCGACACCGTGTGGGTGGAGGTGCGTGATCCCCGGGCCGTGCCCGAACCGGAGACGGAGCGGGTGCCGTGGTGGGAAGCGAGGGACCGCCTCGGCCTGGCTGGCGACCCGTTCGTGGAGGTCGGCTCCGACGATGAGGGGCCGTGGGTGCGGGTGGTCGAGGGTGGCACGAAGCTGCACTCACCCGTCGACCCCGATGGCACCGTCGAGGTGCTGCGACAGGACGGCGACCGATGACCGACCTGATCCTCGGCCCGGTGATCGCCGCGGTAGATGCCGTTGGGCGTGGGGCGTGGGATTGGTGGATCGTGGCCGGGCTGGTGGTGGCGGTGCTGGTGGCCCAGGTCGTGGCCGTGGCGACGAGAGGCCCGATGGACGACGAGCAGGAGGTACAGCGATGAGCGATGAACGTCCGGAGTGGCATCGTCACCCGAACGGTGGCGGCTGGGTGCAGGACACGGCCCATGTCGATGACACCGCCTACGTCGGACCGGACGCTCAGGTGTCCGGCTCGGCCCGGTCCGGCTCGGCCTGGGTGTCCGGCTCGGCCTGGGTGTCCGGCTCGGCCCGGGTGTACGGCTCGGCCCGGGTGTGCGGCTCGGCCTGGGTCAAGCACCCCCGGCATGTGCTGACGGTGGGTCCGATCGGGTCCGAGGATAAGACCATCACGGTATTCCGCTCCGACACGGGCCATGGGATCGCGGTCGGCTGCTGGTGCGACCCGGCCAGCACGGTCGAGGACCTGGCGGCGGAGGTGCAGCGTCGAGCACCCGAACACGCCGCCGAGTACGCCGCAGTGGAGGTGCTGGTGCGGCTGCGGATCAACGAATGGGAGCAGGAGCGAATGGTCGATGAGCAACAACAACAACAAACAACAAGGAGAAGGCAAGTGAGCAACGTAACGATTGATGGTGTCGAGTACGCACCGGTCCGCCCTGTGGGTGGTGAGGTGCGGATCGTGATCGGCCAGCGTGGCTGGGTGTGGGTCGGGTACTACCGCCACGAGAACGAGGTGGTCACCTTGACCGGTGCACGCACCATCCGCCGGTGGGGTACGTCTGTTGGGTTGGGTGAGCTTGCGGCTGGGCCGTTGGGTGAGACTGTCCTGGACCCTACTGGGATCGTGGAGATTCATGAGTTGGCGGTGGTGGCGACGATCCACGCTGATGCTGAGGCGTGGTCGGGGCATCTCGGATGACCGGGCGAGGTGTGCTGTCCGTTGTGGAGGACTCTGGCGGCTACAGCAACGGCTACGGCGACGGCGACGGCGACGGCTACGGCGACGGCAACGGCTACGGCGACGGCTACGGCAACGGCAACGGCAACGGCTACGGCAACGGCGACGGCGACGGCTACGGCTACGGCTACGGCTACGGCTACGGCCACGGCTACGGCTACGGCCACGGCGACGGCGACGGCTACGGCGACGGCTACGGCGACGGCGACGGCGACGGCGACGGCGGCCGAGCATGACCACCCAGGAATGCCCGAAGTGTGGTCCGGTCCCTGACGTGGAGTTGTTCGGCATCGAGTACCCCGAGCACCAGAGGTGACGCGTGGCAACCGCCAGGCGTCTGCGAGATCAAGGAGACATGGTGAGTAGGTCGAGTGTTGTTCCGTGGTGGGGGCGTCTGTTGCCGTGGGTGCTTGCCGTGGTCGCCGCTGGGTGCCTTGGCTGGTCGCTGGGCATCGACGCGTGGACATGGGCCGGAGAGGTGGAGAGATGACGACAGTCCAGAGCCTCCACCGCAATGCCGAAACGGTCAGACCTGCTGGTCGACTGCGGCCCGCTCACCAAAGGCCAGATCTCAGAGAAGCTGGCATGGCCTGTCGGTCGAGTCGAGAACGCACTGCGCTACGCCCGGGACGAACTGTGCCCGGACCTTGACCTTGCCATCCCGTCACCCACCCCCGGCGACGGCTGGCGCTACCAGGTCACCACCGAGTGGCAGCCAGTCGAGGCTGGTGCCTCCCATCAGCTCGGGCACGTCGAGTCCAGGCTGCGGACGATCCACCGCGACGTGGGGCTGATCCTGCCGCATGTACCCCGGGGCTCCCGCGAGTGGCGACGAGCGAACTTCCTCAACAAGCACCTGGCCCACATGCTGGGCACCCTCAAGGAGATCAACGATGGCGAAGGGCGGCGCGCTCTCAGTGCAGCGGCGATACGAGGCGGCCGTCGAGCACATCGACCGGCTGACGACCGAGCTGGTCGATGCCAAGCAGCGAGCACGGGACCTCAGGGACACGGCCGCCAGGGTGCCGGCAATGGAAGCCCGGATGGTCGAACTACAGCGCCAGGTCGACGCTATGGAGTCGACCGGCATGGCCAAGTTGCGGGCAGCTCACGCAACCGATTTGTCCGCCATCTCGACGGAGCTCGACCGTGCGATTGATGAGCTTACCGCTCTCGTGGCAGTGAACTTCAAGACGGCCGACTTCAAGGCCCCGCAGACGCTGATAGACGCCATTAGTGCGGGCGGTGCTCGGTGGGCACCCGTGAGGGCCGCACTGCACCCGGGGAGGATCAACAGGGAAGCCCGGCGCGTTCTGGCGTCCGACCGCCGACTCCGGGAGGTCGACCATTATGAACTGGTAGTGCAAGAGAACGGACGAACTGACGTGGAGAATCCCCGCCGCACGGCGTGGGTGCCCGGTCGTCCAGGTGCTGCCACAGGGGTGATGCAGTGATGACCGACCTGATCCTCGGGGTCGACCCCGGCAAGACCGGCGCACTGGCGGTGCTGCACCCTCAGCTCGGGCTGCTCGACGTGCACGACATGCCGGAGGCGACCGGGCACCCGCTCGGCGCCCTGGTGGCCGACATGGTGCGGGACTACGAGCCCGACCGGTTCGGGCTGGCGGTGGTCGAGAAGGTGCACGCGATGCCCCGACAGGGCGTGTCCAGCGTGTGGACGTTCGCTGAGGGCCACGGTGCCGTGTTGGGTGCGTTGGGTGCGCTCGGTGTGCCGGTGCGGCTGGTGCCGCCGTCGACGTGGAAGAGGGCGCTGGGCTTGTCGTCGGACAAGAACGCCAGCCGTCAGCGGGCGATCGAGACGTGGCCCGAGCATGTGCGGACGTTCGCCAGGGTCAAGGACGACGGCCGTGCCGAGGCGGCGCTGCTGGCCCTGTTCGGAGCTCGGCCGTGAAGGCGCCGTTCCCGTGGTTCGGCGGCAAGCGCAAGGTGGCGACAGAGGTGTGGTCTGCGTTGGGTGACGTAGACAACTACGTCGAGCCGTTCGCCGGTTCCTTGGCCGTGCTCCTCGAGCGGCCGACGTGGCACAAGGGGTCGACGTCGACGGTCAACGACGCTGACCGGTTCGTGTCGAACTTCTGGCGTGCGCTCGCAGCGGACCCGGAGGGAGTGGCCGCCCACGCTGACTGGCCGGTGAACGAGGCGGATCTGGAGGCCCGTCACCTGTGGCTCGTCACGTCAGGCAGGGAGCGGGTCAATGCGCTCGCATCCGATCCCGACTTCTTTGACGTGAAAGTAGCCGGGTGGTGGGTGTGGGGTATCTGCTCGTGGATCGGGTCGGGGTGGTGCGCGGGCTCTGGCCCGTGGATGCTCGACGATGACGGACGACTGAGCAAGCGCCCCCACCTCGGCGACGCCGGGCAGGGGATCAACGGGGATCAAACGCCAGCTCCCCCACCTCGGCGACGCCGGGCAGGGGATCAACCGCCAGCTCCCCCACCTCGGCGACGCCGGGCAGGGGATCGAGGAGTACCTGCATGGACTGGCCCGGGTGTTGCGGGGCGTTCGGGTGTGCTGCGGCGACTGGTCGCGTGTCGTCACGAACGGTGCACTCGCCTACGGGTCAACTGTGGGTGTGTTCCTCGACCCGCCGTATCTGGGTGACGTGCGGACCTCAGATCTCTACTCGGTCGACGATCACACAATCGCGCACGAGGTGCGCGATTGGTGCATCGACAACGGGGACAACCCTCGGTATCGGATCGTGCTAGCTGGGTATGCCGCGGAACACGACGACCTCATGCCCGACTCGTGGAGGCGTCACAGGTGGAGTGCGTCTGCGGCCTACAGCACCACGGCGAGCGCCGTACGGCATGACGGTAACCACGCCAACAGGTCGACGGAGGTGTTGTGGTTCTCGCCACATTGCCTCTCGGGCCAGATGCCAACGTTGTTCGGGACCTCGGCGTGAGCGGCGACCGAATCAGGGTGCGTGCCGAGGCCGGTCTCGTCTCCAACCCAGTGCTGGTGCCGGTGTGGCCGGAGGCGGCGTGTCGTGGCAGCGGTCTCGACTGGTTCCCGCCCCATCACGACCTGCGGGCTGAGGCCGCTGCGATCAACGTGTGCCGCACCTGCCCGCACCAGGCCGAGTGTCTGGCGTGGGCTGTGGAGCACGACGAGTGCGGCATCTGGGGTGGCACGACCGACCGGGAACGGTTGCGGGCCAAGATCCGGGGCAAACGTCCGATCCGTCACGGCACGGAGGCGGGTGCGGTGGAGCATCGACGCCAGGGCATCCCGACGTGTGACGAGTGCGCTACGGCTCGGCTCGCTGCTGAGCGGGCAAGGCGGGCAAGGCGGCAAGCGCAGGAGGCGGATGGGTGAGTATGCCCCAGGCCGCCGCCCACGAACTCGAACCCCTCCACGTCCTAGAGGAGCAGGCCGCCGCCGAAGGACTGACGGCACGGCCCAGCCGGACCCGCCAAGACGTACCCCACGACACCGACGCCGAGATCGGCGTCCTCGGGGTGATGCTCTACTCGATGACCGCAGCCGAGACCGTCCTCGGTCTCGGCCTTGAGCCCGAGCACTTCTACGCCCCGCGGCATCAAGCGATCTACACCGCCATCTGTGAGACCGTCGCCGCCGGCGAGCAACCCGATCCGGTCACCGTCCCACCGAGAGGCAACGGCAGCTTCGACGGGCGCGACCTCCTGTCGATAGTCACCCACGCTCCCCTGTCGACCAGCGCACCCGCCTACACCCGGCGGATCATCCACACTGCCCGGTTGCGGGCGCTGCTCAGCGGGGCGCTAGAAGCGGCCAACTCGGCCCGCAACGGCGACCTAGACACCAGCCTCGCCCAACTCCAGCGCCTCGCAGCCGCCCAACCCGCCGACGACGCCGGGACCACCTGGACCCCCGTCGACCTCGCAGCCGTCATCGACGGCGATGGGCCACCCGAGCCCACCATGCTCGCCCGCGACGACGGGCACCAGCTCCTCTACGCCGGGCGCGTCCACGCGTTCAACGCGGAGTCTGAATCGGGCAAGAGCTGGCTGGCATGCGCCGCCGCCGCCGAGCGTCTCACCGAAGGCGAACACGTCATCTACCTCGACTTCGAAGACCACGCCACGGGCATCGTCGGCCGACTCCGGGCCCTCGGCGTGGACCGTGACGCCATCATCGGCCGACTCCACTACGTGCGCCCAGACGACCCGATCGACCCGGTGGCCATCGCCGCACTAGAGCGGCTCCTGATCGACCACCAACCAACCCTGGCCATCGTGGATGGCGTCACAGAGGTGATGGTACAGAACGGGTGGTCGATCAACGACAACGACGACGCCGCCAAGTTCCTCCTGGCGCTCCCCCGACGGATCGCCCGTCACGGATGCGCCGTCGTGCTCATCGACCACGTGCCCAAAGACAAGGAGGCCAGAGGCCGGTACGGCATCGGGGCCCAACACAAGCTGGCCGGGGTGGATGGGGCTGTGTACCGCCTGGAGGTCACCCAACCGTTCGGGCTCGGCCGCACCGGCACCAGCCGGATCACCGTCGCCAAGGACCGGCCAGGCCACGTCCGTGGCTTCGCTTCTGGCGGTGAGACGGTCGGGACGTTGCAGCTCACCTCACGGGCCGACGGTGATGTGTCGCTAGCCATCTTGTGCCCCGAGTCAGACACACCAATAAGGACCCGCCCGACCACTCTCATGGAGCAGGTTGCAACGGCAATCCAAGGCCCTAAATGACTCCGGTGTTTACCCAACTCGCAATGGCATATTGGCGGACGTGTCAGGCAAAAAGAAGTGGGTGGCCGAAGCGCTCCGGCTCCTGATCGAGGAGGGGCATGTGACGACCCGGCCCGGCCCGAACCGATCCCAGCTCCACACCCTGACCAAGCCCTACGTCGTGCCCCAGTCCCCCCGATCCGACCTCACCGAGGAGTTCTAGCCTGTGGATAACTGCCCTCAAATCCCCTCCATAACCCAGGTGGGTCCCGGTGGGTCCCAGTGGGTCCCGGACCCACCTGGTGTGGGCTCGTCCCGGGTGGGTCCCGTCACGGTGGGGTTGGGGTCTGAAGACCCCACCGAGGGACCCACCCAGGGACCCACCCAGCCGCCCACTACCCCCACCCAAAAAACTCAGGTGGGTCCCGGTGGTTGGGACCCACCTGCACTGTGGCCGGGATTCGACCCATCGAGGCGGAGTCCATACGGCGACGCCTGGCGTGATGTATGGTCGAGGCTCAACGACTCGTGGACGCCGATGCCCGAGATCGTCGCCGCTGTAGCGACGGCGCACGACCTGCAAACAAAACTGAAGCGGCATGATCCGCGAGGCCGGGAACAACGGGCACCTGATAATCCGAGGCCGGACTCCCGAAATCCGATACCCGGATGATTCGGCGCAACCCACAGGCGGCAGCATGAACAACTCCGACCGAGCCAGGATCATTCTCAATATAGAAATAGCGGCCAACTGGCTAAACACCATCCCGCATGACATAAATGCAATCGTGGCCGAGAAGCACCGCCAAGCCCGAGCACAAGCGTCGATCCGCTCCGGCAGCGACGGCCGAGCACCCAAGGGCAGCCACTCCGACCCGACCGCCTCAGCGGTCATGTCCTCAGCCGAAGCGATCGCCGACGCCGACGAGGTGGACCCGAGAAGCAGACGCCGCCCTCGCCCTGCTGGATGAGACCATGGCGTGGCTGCTGGCCAAGTGCGGGACGATCCAGCGCGCCGGGCTGCGGCCAGAGCCACCACTAGCCCAACCCAAGCGGCAGGCCTGCGCCAACTGTGCCCGCTTCGGGCTCGACGTCGACCTGGCCGACAGCGGCGGTCGTCTGTGCGGCCAGTGCAAGACCTTCCGCCGCAACCACAAGGTCATGCCCCATGAGGCGATCTGTCGGGCATGGGCCAGCGGCACCAGCCGCATCACGCCGGGCCTGATCGCTGAGGCCAAAGCCCACGCACAACGCAAACGCCGAGCCTCGTAGCCTCGTGGTACTTGCAATGCGCTGACCTGCATGATAGGTCTCAGCAGTTGAGTGCGACCCGTGGCCCTGCGCCCGGGTCACTCTTGCGTTACCGGGGAGGCTGACCGAATGGTCCACCCGCTCAAGTCCCACGCTCGGCGCAAGCTCATAGCTCACGTTCGGGCGACGCAACCGTGCTGCCACCTGTGCGGTCTGCTCATCGACCTCGACGCTGACCACCAGCGGGCACCGCTCGGATCAGCACTCGATGAGCTGGTACCTCGTGCTCATGGCGGGTCATGCACTGACCCTGCCAACGTGCGGCACGCCCACCGGCTGTGCAACAGCATCCGAGGGACCAAGACGATCACACCTGACCTGCGCAGACGCTGCCACGCTGCGGTGATCGATGTCCTGCAACCGTCCGTCGTGCGCCGGAGCTGGTGACGGGGCCACCGTTTCTTTGGTTATCCACAGGGCGCCC
>JADJDU010000025.1 GCA_016702505.1 Microthrixaceae bacterium | reverse complement strand
CGGCCTGGTGCCCCGTGGCAGGAACTGGTTCTCGACGCCGCACTAGCTGGAGACCGCCGAAGGGTTCTGCGCTTCGTTCGAGGTTGCGTTGGTGGTTCCTCGCCAGAACGGTAAGGGCGGGGTGCTGGAGGCTGCGGAGCTGTACTGGCTCTTCCTCGATGACGCGGTGGATCTGATCACTCACACGGCGCACCGGTTCGACACGTCGCTGGAGCACTTCACCAGGATCAGGACTCTGGTGGAGACCACGCCGGAGTTGATGGCCGAGGTCAAGGGGATTTACGACAGCAACGGCAAGGAGCGGATCGAGCTTCGCAGCGGAAAGAGGCTCCAGTTCAAGGCCCGCTCGAAGGGTGGTGGTCGTGGCTTCTCGGGGACCGGGTGGTCCTGGACGAGGCCTACTACATCAACGATCTCCGGTTCCCTGCTGCCAACGATGTCGGCCCGTCCTGATCCGCAGCTGTGGTGGACGAGCTCGGCCCCGTTGGAGGTGGCCGAGTCGAATGCTTTGCGGAAGATCATCGCCCGTGGTCGTGCGGGTGAGATCACTTACGCCGAGTGGTCCGTCGATGTCGATGCTTCTGACGCCGATGCTGTTGCTGGGGCGCTAGATGATCGTGGAGCGTGGTTGGAGGGGAACCCGTCGCTCGGGTCGCTGATCACTGAGGAGTTCATTGGGACGGTGGAGCGGTCGAATCTGACCGATGCCGAGTTTGCTCGTGAGCGGCTCGGGATCTTCCCTGACCCTGACAACGGGTTGGGCCCTCAGTGGTCTGTGATCGCTGAGGCTGATTGGTCGGCATGTCGCAGCGGGGAGTCGGGGCGTCGTGCTGGGCGGCCGGGGTGGCTGGCCGGTGATGTGGATCTTGCGGTGGAGGTGCGGCCGGATCGGTCATCGTCGTCTGTGGCGGTGGCTGGCGAGTGCCGTGGAGGGTGGTATCGGGGTCGATGTGGTGGCGACTGGCGCCGGCACCGGCTGGGTCGTGGCCGAGGTGGCCGCATTGGTGGCCGATGGGGCAGTGCGCCGGGTGGTGATTGATGAGGCGGGTCCAGCGGCCGCGCTGATCGGTGATCTGGAGGCTGCTGGAGTCACGGTGACGCGGGTCGCGTTTGCCGCCCTGAAGCTGGCTACGGCGGGGTTCTTTGATGCGGTGGTGGATGAGGAAGTGGTGCACCGTGACCGGCCGGAGTTGTCGTCGGCGGTGTCGTGGGCGGAGAAGCGCAAGGCGGGGGATGCCCTGCTGATTGATCGTCGTGGGGACCATGACATGTCGCCGCTGGTGGCTGTGGTGTTGGCCCATCACGCTGCTGTGTCGATGCCTGCTGTTGATGTGTCGATGAGCGTCTACTGAGGGGAGAGGAGCCGATGGTGCACGTGTTGCTCGAGTTGTTCGGTCTCGCCCTTGTGGTGGTCGGTGTGTCGATGTGGTCGGTGCCGTTGGCTTTGGTGGTGGCCGGGGTGGCTTTGGTCGCCGCGGTTGAGGTGCGGGCATGAGCTTGTTCCGCCCTGAGCGTCGTTCTGTCGGGTCGCTGGCTGAGGTGCTGGCGGCTGAGCGTGTCCGTCGGTCTGGTGGCGGTCATGGTGCCGTGTCGGATGTGGACCAGGCGCTCCGGTTGGGTGCGGTGTGGTCGTGTATGGATCTGATCTCTCGGTTGTCGGCGTTGCCGGTGAAGCAGTACCGCCGGGCGGCTGGTGTGCCGGTGGAGGTTGAGCGGCCGTCCCCGCTGCTGTCGGCTCCGTGGTTGCACATGCATGCGATCGGGTGGCGTCGTCAGGTGCTGATGTCGTGGTTGACGGCCGGGAACGTGTTCGGTCTGGTGGCGGCTCGTGACCGGCTGGGGTATCCGGTGCAGATGGAGATCTTGTCTCCGTCGAGGATGTCGGCTCGGCCGGTTGGTGTCGGGTCGGTGCAGTGGTTGCTTGATGGCCGTCCGGTCGGTGATGACTTGGTGCATTGGCCTGCGTTCACTGTTCCGGGGTCGCCTATCGGGTTGTCCCCGCTGCAGTACGCGGCGTCGATGACGGGCTTGGGGTTGTCGGCTGGCGAGTTCGGTCGCCGGTGGTTCAGCGATGGCGCTCACCCTTCGGCGGTGCTGTCGACAGACCAGCCGGTAACCCAGGATCAGGCGGCGACGATCAAGGAGCGGTTTAGGGCTGCGGTGTCTGGTCGTGAGCCGGTGGTGCTCGGGTTGGGTGTCACTTACGAGGCGATCCAGGTGAGCCCGGAGGAGTCCCAGTTCCTGGAGACGATCAAGGCGAACAAGGCCGACATCGCCGGGTTCTTCCTGGTGCCGCCGGAGATGATCGGTGGCGAGTCCGGTAACAGTCAGACGTACGCGAACGTCGAGCAGCGGTCGCTGAACTACCTCACCTATAACGCGGGGTGGTGGGTGACTCTGATGGAGGAGTTCGTGTCCTCGATGGTGCCGCCGTCGGAATACGTGAAGGTCAACACCGGGGCGCTGGTGAAGGTGGACTTGAAGACGCAGGCGGAGGTGGAGGCGTTGCGCATCCGTGGCGGTTGGGGGACGCCGGATGAGGCTCGCGAGCATGAGGATCGTCCACCGTTGCCTGGCGGTGTCGGTGCCCAGACGGTGGCGCTGAACGGACCTGGAGGGTCAGATGTCTGAGTTGTTGCCTGATGTGGTCGCTGCCCGTCTGGGTGGTGACATGTCGTCTCTGTCGGTGGTGCAGCGTGGCCGCACTGTGGAGGCCCGGCGGTTCGCTGTGCCCGAGGTGCGAGCGGATGAGGACGGCGGCGTGTCGATGTCGGGGTACGCCACGGTGTACGGGTTCCCTTATGACGTGGCTGGTGGCCCGGAGCGTGGCGGCTGGTCTGAGGTGATCGTTGAGGGTGCTTGCGCTAAGTCGGTGGTCGAGCGTGACGACGTGCGTCTCCTGGTGAACCATGAGGGCCTACCTCTGGCACGCACGGCCGCTAAGACGCTGACGCTGGCGTCCGACGCTGTGGGCCTGCGGTGTGATGCCTCGCTTGACCGTTCGTCTCCGCTGGTGGCGTCGGTGCTGTCCGCGATGGAGCGAGGCGATCTCGATGAGATGTCCTTCGCTTTCCGTGTGATCCGTCAGGAGTGGGATGCGGACTACCTCGTGCGGCGGATCATCGAGGTCCAACTGTTCGATGTTTCGCTGGTGACCTACCCGGCGAATCCTGCGACCGTCGCCCAGGTGCGCGACGACGTGCCAGCGCCGTCGGTGCGCGGTCTTGATCTGCGGATGGCTTCGGCTGTCCGTGCCCGGCTGTCTATCTAGGCAGCCACTCCCGGCCCACGCCGGGCTGCACGCCGAACCGCACGCCGGACCCCTCTAGGGGGCACCACCTGCGGTCCACCTGCGGTCCACCTGAGCCACGACTCACCCGCGCCGCCCGGCACGGGTGCCAACCAACGTGACCCATGGAGGTCCTGTCATGACCCTGCTCGAACAGATCCGAGCTTCTATCCGTGAGTGCCTCGACACTCGCGCCGGCCACATGGCCGTCATCGATTCGGTGATCGCTGCGGCCGAGGCCCGAGACGATTCAGCACTCAGCGATGCCGAGACCGCACAGTTCAACGAGGCCCGTTCCGCCGTCGCTGCCGCTGATGCCGATCTCGCCCAGCTTCAGGAGCGTGAGGCCGAGCTCGTTGCGCTCGAAGAGGCCCGTGCTGCTGCTGACGCTGTGGCTGCCCGCTTCCCTGCCCCTAACGGGTCCCCTGAGATCCGTGTCGGCGCTGAGCCTGTCGTGTACCGCGACGGTGGTGAGCACTCGTTCCTTCAGGATGCCTACCGCTCCGAGTTCGGTGGCGACTGGCAGGCCCGGGAGCGGCTGGAGCGTCATCAGCGGATGGCGCTGGAGACCCGCGACGTCGGCACCGGTGCGTTCGGTGCGTTGGTTCCACCGCAGTACCTGGTGGACATGTTCGCTCCGATCGCTCGGGCTGGTCGCCCGATCGCCAACTCGGTGCGTCGGCTCCCGCTGCCTGCTGGTGGGATGACCTTCAACGTCCCGCGTGGCACCACCGGCACCACCACCGCCGTCCAGGCGGCCGAGAACGACGCCGTGTCGGAAACCAACTTCGATGAGACCACCCTGGCCGTGTCTCTCCAGACCATTGCCGGCCAGCAGGACGTTTCCCGTCAGGCGTTGGAGCGTGGGGTTGGCATCGACCTGGTGGTGTTCGGTGATCTCGCTTCGCACTATGCGACCGTGCTGGACACTTCGGTGTACACCGCCATCACCGGCACTGCCGGGATCGAGGCCGTGACCTACACCGACGCGTCCCCCACTGTGGCCGAGTTCTTCCCGAAGCTGGCTGACGCTGTGCAGCGGGTGAACTCGAACCGGTTCATGCCTGCCACCGCGATCTTCATGCACCCCCGCCGGTGGGGCTGGCTGACCGCTGCCGTGGACACCACCAACCGTCCCCTCATCGGCTTGAACGCCCCCTCCAACGCTGTTGGTGTGGGTGTTGCCGCCGAGTACGGGCAGGTCGTCGGGTCGCTGTTCGGTCTGCCCGTCGTCACCGACGCCAACATGGCCACCGACCTCGGTGCCGGCACCAATGAGGACCTGGTGATCGTGGCGAAGGCTGACGACATCCTCCTGTGGGAGGACGGCGACGGTGCCCCCCGTGAGCTGCGTTTCGAGCAGACCAACGGCGGCAACCTGACCGTGAAGCTCGTTGCTTACGGCTACTCGGCCACCACGGCCGGGCGTTACCCGAAGGCCATCGCCACTGTCGGTGGCACCGGTCTGGTTACGCCGACCTTCTAGGTCGGTTGGTGTGGGCCTGGGTTGGTGGCTGATGCCTCCCCCCAGGCCCACACCTCCCACCATGTTCGCTTCGTTGGAGGTGTGTTGTGTCCGATTCGTATGTTGCGGCCCTGCTGGTGGAGCGTGACGGCTATGTGCTGCGTGGGCTGTCTGGCCGTGTGGCCGAGGTGGATGCGGAGCTAGCCCGGTTCGGTGTGCGTGCCGGGGTTGTCGGCTCCCGTGAGGCCGCTGTGGATGCCCCAGAGGTGGAGCAGGCCGTCGAGGCTGCGCCCGTGAAGCGGACCCGTAGGGGCTGAGCGTGGCGTACCTGACCGCTGCTGAGGCCCGTGAGCGTCGGATGGCGTTGCTGTCCGGTGTTGCTGACGCCGAGATCGACCGGCTGGTGTCGGAGTTCGAGGCGTTGGCGGAGCGGTTCGTCGGGGTGCCGATGGTGCCTCGGGCCTCGGTGGTGCGGGTTGCTGTTCCGTCCCCTGTGGTGTCGTTGGCGGTGGATGGGCCGGTGCGGTCCGTTACGTCGGTGGCGGTCGACGGGGTGGCGGTGTCTGGCACCCACAAGTTCTCGGGGTCGGTGGTGTATCCGTCGGTGGCGGTTGGTCCTGGGGTGGTCACGGTGTCGGTCCAGGTCGGTCTGGACGCCCCGCCCGAGGAGGTGTTACACGCGTGCGCCGAGTACGTCGGGCGTGTCGTGGCGGCGTCGGGGTCCGGTACGTCTCGGGACGTGTTGGCTCAGAGCTTCGACGGCGGCACTACGAGGTATTCGACCCCGGACTGGTCTGCTGGTCGCCCCACTGGGTTCTTGGAGGTTGACCGGCTGCTGGTTGGGGTGCGTGCCCGGTATTGGCTGCCGGGGGTGGCGTGATGGCGGAGACGACGGTGTGGTGGTCTGCCGTGGAGCGGCTGGTGTCGCTGTTGCGGGTCCATCCGTCGCTGATTGGCAGCGTGGATGTTCACACTGGTTGGCCGGGGGATCTGCACCGCAAGCCTGAAATGGTGTTCGTGGATGAACTGTCGTCCACCGAGGACCGGCCGGTGATGAAGTCGGGGCGACAGGTGCGCGATGAGTCGTTCCGGCTGCCTCTGATCGTGGTCATAACAGGGCGGGGTGATCTGGATTCGACGCTGTGCCGCACGTCGGCCGTCGTGGCGGCGATCCAGGACGTTCTGGCCGATGAACCGGCCCTGTCGGATCTGGACGGGGTGCTGTTCGGGTGGGTGGCGGAGAAGTCGATGTCGTGCGGTCAGACCCCTGAGGGTCCGATCGGGACGGCGCGTGTGGTGGTCGACGTGACCGCCCGTCTCAACTGAGAGAGGAGCCTTCGATGAAGGTCCGTTACACCGGCGAGGCCGGGTACATCTTTGCGCCTGAGGGCGTGCCGCCGTTCGTCCCTGAGCCTGGGGACGTATTCGACCTGGACGATGCCGTGGTGGCGTCGCTGGGTGGCTCGTTCGAGCCGGTGGAGCCTGTGAAGGCCCCGGCGAAGAAGTCGGCCCCTGAGGCCGCTGACCCGTCGCCCGCGCCCGCTGGCGACTCCGACCCGACCGGCCTGGAGGGCTGAAATGGGCATCCAAGACAACTTCTGGACGATCGGCGAGGAGGCGGTGGCCTGGGGCACCAAGGCCACCACTCTGACCCGCGGCATCGAAAACCAGACCGATGACGCCACCCCGAACGTCGAGTTTCTTCAGTCCAGGGGGATGCGCCCGGCGACGGTGGCGACCCCGACGGGCCGCTCCGTGGCTGTGCCTCGTGGTGGTCAGCATGTACTGACGCTGGACCTGATGGCCAAGTCTCTCGGCCTGGTGCTGGCGTCGGTGGCGTCGACTGTGGCGACCACCACGCCGGGTGGCGCGACTCTGACCCGGCTGCATACGTTCACGCCGACCACGACCGGTCCCGCGAAGTCGTTCACGATCCATGCTGGCCGCGCTGATGTGGGCGGCACGGTGAATCATCACGACTACCTCGGGTGCATGGCCGAGTCGCTGAACCTCGCCCTGACGGCGAAGGGCCTGCCGGTCCTCAAGTCGACGTTCGCCTACAAGACGCTCGACACTGCGGCGGCGTCGGTCACCCCGTCTTACCCCACTTCGTCGCATGTCTACCGTGACATCGACTGTGTGGTGTCGCTTGCTGGCAACTCTGAGTGCCTGCGCTCCGCTGACTTCACGATCCCGACCGGGCTCGACATGGAGCGTTGGCGGATCTGCGCGGGCGGCCGCGAGAAGCCGGTGCTGAATACCCGTGTGGAGCCGACTGGCACGCTGTCGCTGGATTACGACTCCGATTCGTGGCAGGACGCGTGGCTGGCCGGGACCGAGCTCGAAGATCTGATCATCACCTTCACCGGTCCCGAGATCGAGACTGGGTTCGACTTCTTGTTTCGGGCGACGTTCCCGCTGATCCAGCTCACCGGGTCTAGCCCGAAGGTCGGTCTGGACACCACACCCGAACAGCCTCTGCCGTTCCGGGTGCTGGACAACGGCACCGATCCGGCGTGGACGTTGGAGTACCAGACCACCGACACGGCGTACTGATGGCGCTGGTCTCTGCCGAGGTCGATGGCCTCGATGAGTTGATCGCTGGCCTCAAGGCGTCGTCTCAGGGGGCTGGCCCGCGAGCAGCGCAAGGCGAACAAGAAGGTTGCTGAGGAGGTGTCGGAGTGGGCGCGGTCTGGTGCCCGCTCTGGCACCCGTCAGCAGGTCCTGGCTGCGGGTGCGATCAAGGCCCGTGGCACTCAGTCGACGGCCCGTCTGGCGATCTCTGGTGGCCCTGGTTATGCCAAGGCTGCGTTCTGGGGCATGTCTCGCCGGACCGGTTGGTATGCGGCTGAGCGGTACCGTGACTCTCCCGCACGGCAGGCCCCGCCGTGGGTGGGGAACTCGTGGACGGCTGGTGTGGCCGGTCAGGGGCCGCATGCGATCAACGATGCGATCGCTGCCCATGTCGATGAGGTCGAGGCCCTGTATGCGGCCGGTTACGAGTCCGCTCTGAAGGCGGCTTTCCCTGGGGGGTTCGAGTGAGTCAGATCACGGTTACGGTCGACGGGTCCGAGCAGGTCGTGGACCTGGCGAAGGTCACGGGGCTGGATGCGATGCAGTTCCGCATGGAGACGGGGCAGGACCTCGATCTTGCGGTGTTGGGGATCTTGGAGCGGGGCGAGGCGGTGCTACTCGCTGATCTGGCGGTGGTCCATTGGTTGTGGGTCCGTCAGTCGGTGGATGCGTTGGCGTCGTTCGCTTTGGTGGCGTCGTCGCTGACGCTGTTCCCTGCCGTGCAGCCTGAGGCCGTGGAGGTCTGAGGGGTGGCGGGGCGCGCTCTCACGATCGACATTACGACGAGGGACCAGCAGACGCTGGCCGCTCTCAAGCGCGTCCAGAAGGAGTTGTCGGCTGTCGACAAGGCGGTGGACAAGACCGCCAAGGAGAGCGACAAGCTCGGTAAGTCGGCCGATGATTACGCGGCGAAACTGAGTAACGCCCGTGAGGTCGCGGGCGGGATCGTGTTGGGCGGCACGGTGGCGGTGTTGGGTGCGTCGACCAAAGCCGCTGGCGAGCTGGCGGAGGCGCAAGCCAAAACGAACGCCGTATTCGGGGGAGTCGGTGGGGATCATCAATCAGTTTGCTGAGGGCGCGACCGAGGCGCTCGCCCTGTCGAAGCGTGAGGCGCTGGAGTCCGCATCCACCTTCGGGAACCTGTTTACCCAGATGGGCGTCGGGGCCGCCAAGTCGGCGCAGATGTCTAAGTCGATGATCACCCTTGCTGGTGACTTCGCGGCCTTCCACAACGCGAATCCGGTGGACGTGATCGAGGCGCAGACGGCTGCGTTCGGGGGCGAGTACGACGCCTTGCAGAAGTTTGTTCCGACGATCAACGCGGCGGCAGTGGAGCAGCAGGCGTTGGCCGAGACGGGCAAGTCGTCGGCCCGTGAGCTGACCGCCCAGGAGAAGGCGCTGGCGACCTATTCGCTGATGCTGGCCGGCGCGGGTAAGGCGTCGGGGGCGGCGGCTCGGGAGGCTGACGGGTTGGCGATGTCGTCCAAGCGGGCGAAGGCCGAGCTAGAGAACAGTGCGGCTTCCATTGGCACGTCGCTGGTGCCTGCTGCCGCTACGGCCGCTAAGGGGATAGCGGGTCTGGCGAGTGCGTTTGGTGCGCTGCCTGCTCCGATGCAGACCGGGGTGGTCGGCATAGGGGGGCTGGTGGTGGGTCTCGGGTTGTTGGGGCCGAAGGTCGCTGAGGGTGTCGGCCTGTTGCGGTCTGGTGTTGGTGCTGTCCGTGCGTACGGGTCGGAGACGGCGACGACGGCGCAGAAGATGACGGGCGCTGGTGTCGCCGCTGGTGCGCTGGCTGGTGCGCTGGTGGCTGGTGCTGCTGCGTGGAATCAGTGGGGTGCTGCTGGCCGCGGTGCGGCGAATCAGTGGGCTGACCAGTTCGATCAGGCGAACGGTCGCACGGTTGCGGGCCTGCGCCAGACGGCCGCTGAGACCAGGGCGTGGGGTGATGCGATCAAGGAGGCTGGGGGTCGTTCGCTGGCCTGCCTGACCCTGGCGACCTGTTCGACATCGACGCTGACCGCGAGACGGCCGAGGCGAAGAAGGCGGCTGAGGGTCGGGCCAAGGCGTACGAGGATGCCGCCGATCGGATAGAGGAGGCCGCTAAGCGGTCTGGTATGTCGGTGGCGGACGCTGAGAAGGCGCTGGCGGCGACTGGTGTCGACCCGACGATCATGTCGGTGGCCAAGCTGACGGGTGCATTAGAGGACTACCAGTCCTCGGGTGCGGGGGCCGCTGAGGCTTCGGCTGCGTTGGCCCGTGATCTGGCGGCAGAGGAGGCAGCGGCTGACGCTGCACGGTCCGCCGTCGATGGTCTGCGGTCCGCCGAGGAGGGCGTGGAGTCTGCTCGGGCTGGGGTGGCTGACGCTCAGGATCGGGTGGCTGACGCTGAGCGTGGCGTGACCGAGGCCCGTAAGGGGTGGCTGACGCCGCCCGTGGTGTCGCTGATGCTGAGAAGGGTTTGGCTGACGCACGACAGGGGGCGGTAGCGGCCGCTGAGGACCTAGCGGACGCCCAGCGTGATCTTCAGTTTGGGACCAAGGAGCTGGAGGACGCCCACGAGGGGGTCGTTGACGCTGAGAAGGATCTTGCATCGGCGCAGCGCGACAGCAAGGCCGCTCAGGAGGATTTGACCGAGGCCCGTGAGCGCGCCGCTGAGGTCCTGGAGGATCTGGCCACCTCTGCCCGGTCGGCGGTCCTCGATGAGAAAGAGGCCGTCCTCGACCTGCGAGATGCCCGCGAGGCCCTGGCCGCTGGCCCAGATATTGACGAGGCCAAGCCCGGTGAGTCCGCCGAGGCTGCGGTGGAGCGGGAGCGGCGCAACGCTGAGGCCCGCAAAGAGTGGGCGGAGGAACGTGAGCGGCTTCAGATCCGTGTAGAGCGGGCTGAGATGCGTCTGGCTGAGGCGCAGGAACGCAACGGTGACGCGGCCGAGGAGTTGGCGGAGGCTCAGGCCCGTGGGATTGAGCAGTCCGAGGAGGTCACCGCGGCCAAGGATGCGATCGCCGCCGCCGCTGATGCTGAGCGCACCGCCGAGGAAGCGCTGGCCGAGGCCAAGGCCCGTGTGGTCGAGGTCCAGGAGGCCCTAGCCCAGCGGGTCGTGGATGCTCAGGCCCGTGTGGTCGAGGCAAACGACCGGGTGACAGAGGCCGCTGGCCGAGTGCGTGACGCCCAAGATCAGGTGGCGGCCGCTCAGCAGCGGGTCGTGGATCAGCAAGCGGCGGTGGTCGAGTCGAGGGCAGCGGTCGAGGGTGCTGAGCGCAAGGTCACCGATGCGCTTGTGGCGCAGGCGATAGCGCAGGCCGAGCTGGACACTGCGCTGGCAAACTCGAAGGGCGCTTTGGATGGCCAGATCGTCAAGCTCCTGGAGTTGGCGGGGCAGATGGAGCCGGGGTCGCCGGTGCGCCAGCGACTCTTGGAGATGGCCGAGCAGCTCAACTCTCTGACGGCCCGCCCGTGGACGATCGAGCTACAGACCCGCCTCCAGGCGGTGGACGCGATCAACAGGGCGATGGAGATCGCCTTGTCTGGGACTGATGAGGCGAACCGTGGTGGTCGTGCGATCGGTGGCCGTGTCGGAGCGGGCCGGGTGTATCCGGTGGGCGAGAACGGCCCGGAGATTCTGCGGCTAGATCCTGGCGAGTCGGGTCGTGTGTTCACGCCTGAGCAGTGGGCGGTGGATCAGCGCAAGCAGGCGGCGTTCAACGAGCGTGACCGTCGCGGCCAAGCGAAGTCGGCGGCCGGACCGCGGACCCTGAACGTGACGGTGAACGAGGCGGCTACCCCGTGGGCGACCGTCGACCTGATCGGGTCCGGAGTTTGATCGGTTGATGAGGGTGGGGGTGTCTCACTAATGCCGTCTCCGTTGTCGGGTGTGTACCAGTTCGGGGTGGGGTCGTTGGTGTGCGGGGATGGCACCGCTAACCCTGAGGTGTCGTTGGTGAAGGTCAATGGGCTTGGCCCGTCTGTGTCGTCTCAGACGGCGCAACGCTCGATGTCGGCGGGTGTGGCTGTGGGTCGTGATGTTGCTGCCCCGTTGGATATCAGTCTCGACGTGGAGATTTGGACGCCGGGTGATGACGCGGCCGCTGGCGCGTGGTGGGTGGCGTTGGCCGCCGAGTTCGACGCGATGGCCACCGGTGTCGGGTCTCTGTGGCTGTGGCTGCCGGGGATTGGCCACCGCGAGATCGTGGGGCGCCCGATGGGCACGTCCGATGACGGGCTGTCGTCGCTGCCTCACGGCTATATCGAGATGTCGCTTAGGTGGCTGGGCACAACGGGCGAAATGACGGTGGTGGTCTGATGGCGCTGGTCGTGTCGTGGTACCGGTCCGGGCTGGAGACGCTCACCCCGTCGGGGTGGGATGCCCGCGCCGATGACAAGGTGCTCGCAATCGAGCACGGGATGGGCTGGTCGTTCGACGCCACCGACACGACCTTGACCGACCTGGCCCTTGGTGGCTGCGAGCTGACGGCGGTCGGGTACAGCCGGGCGTCGTTGGTGACAGGCACCCCGGTGTTCTCGTCGGGCCGCTGGACCCTGCCGCTGTCGGCTGTCGTGTGGGCGTCGTGTGGCACCGCCGAGCAGGTCGCGGCGTTCGTCGGGTTCGAGGCCGGTGTCGATGACGCCACGTCGGTACCGCTGTGGGTGCTGTATGACTCGGGCGGCGCTGCGATCGTGACCCTCGACGGCACCGACCTAACCCTGTCGATGGATCTCGGTGTGACATGACCGTCACGGTCACCGCCCCAGCGGGCAACATCACCCACGGCACCCGTGGCGCGGTCTCCACCGAGATGGCATCGGCGGACCTGGAGGTGTGGATCACCTACGCGGGGTCGTCGGGGCGTGTCGCACAGATCCCGTCCGATCAGATCGTGTCATGCCAGTGGTCCGAGAAGATGGACGCGATCGGGTCGTCATCCGCGACCGTCGTCATCGACCATCACGCCACCTACCCCGATGATTCGTTCGTCGCCGATGACCTGTTGCGGGTCGAGCGTGAGATCCAGATCTCCTACGCCGGGCGGGTGATGCATTGGGGGCCGATCGTGTCGGTGTCCCGGTCGATCGCCGGGCCGACGCTGACCGTCGAGGTCGCTGGCCCTGAGTACTGGCTGGATGCCCGTCTGATCGACGGCGACGAAACAGTGTGGGGTCGTGAGCAGATCCGTGGCACCCGCGAGTGGTCACCGTTCCTCGACGTGACGTCGACGGCGTTCACGGCCGGGGGCCAATTCTCCTACCGGACATCCGATTGGCGGTTCACCGCCGAGGTGTGGATCAAGGCTGGGGTGCCCGACGGTGACGTGATCCTCTCCGCTCTGGCGTCCCCATCGGCGGGTGACCCACAACAAGGGTCGATGGTGTTCGCCGGGGACCTGGCGCGTGGCCGGTGGGTGACGGCTGTGATCCACACGACGTTCACTTCCGCGTACGGGGCTGGTGGTGCGCCTAGGTCGTGGTTCATGTCTGTCGGGGGGAGGGCGGCGCAGCCGAGGACGTGGTGGTGCGCAAGGTGTCCGCCCAGATCTCGCCCACCTCTGTTGGCATGGATGAGACCGAGGTCGAGGTCGAAGAGATCCCGGTCCGTGACATGTGGATGGAGGCATTCGCCCGTGTCGCTGATCTCGGCCTGTCAGCGTGGATCGACGGCAGCATCGACGGGGTAATGGAGGCATCGTGGCGTCGTCCCGATGTGCAGGTCATCGAGGTGGCCCGCATGGTGGTCGAGTCCGGGTACGGCGAATGCGACTTCGCGTTGACGGAGACGGTGCGGGTGGGGCGCTGCTGGGTTACCCGCGGGTTCGCCCATGACCCCGGCGACCTGACACTGACCGCTGAGGGAACGAGTCCGCCTGTGGTGTCGTGGGGGACATGGACCTCGGGCCTCACTCACCCGGTAACGGAGTGGGTGGTCGCCAACGACGAGGGCTTCACGAGCTCCTACCACGATGTGACGTTGTTCGGTGGGCTGGTCCTCCAGTCCTACTCCGCCGCCCCCACCGGCACGTCGGCGGATGACCTCGAGAACCGGGCGATCTACGCGGCGGCGCAGGCGTCGTCGTCGCTGTCGGAGTCGCTGTCGGCTCAGGTCCGTATGGATCTGGTGGCGACGTTGTAAATTAAGGATCGGGTGCGGGTCGAGGTCGATGACGGCCCGTCTCAGATCGCCGCCACATGGCGGGTCGTGTCCAAGACCGTTGATCCTGCGGCCGCGGCGTTCAGGATCGAGCTATCCCCGTGGATGGGGGCGTGATGGCCGGGTCGATCGTCTCTGAGATCGCCGAGGTGAAGCGCCGTGTCCTCACGTTGGAGCGTCGGCTGCGAGATCTGCGGCTCGTCAAGTACCTGCACCAGTTGCTCGACGTGGACATCACCTACGACGGGGCCGGGGAGGTCGAGGACAACGATGTTCTCACCTATGACGCGACCGCTAAGAGGTGGGTGGCTGCGGCTGGTGGCACGGGTGGGGCGTATTCGACGGCGTGCATCCAGGGGATACGTCGCCGTCCTCGGAGATGCAGTGGGCGTTGGCGTCGTCACCGGGGCTGCTGATGACCGACAACGGATCTGGTGACGGTTTGGTGGTTTCGGCTGCTGGGATCTATTCGGTGGAGGTGACCGCCGATTCGTCGGACGTGTTCGATTTGCGGGTCAGTGGGCCTAACTGGCAGTGGGATGGTGAGGACCCTCCGGCGTGCCGTTATCAGTCTGTGATCTATGAGCAGTCCGCCGACGGGGCGAGTAGGCGTGGTGGGTCCGGTGCGATCCAGATGGCGCTCCATGAGGGCGCAGGGATCACGGTGCAGATCGTCGACGCTGTCGACACCGTCTACTGGACGTTGTCGGCGCATCTGGTCTGTGTCGCTGACGTGGTGCCCGGTGACTGCGGTGTCTGACCGTGCATCCCGACCGGGGATGCCAGAACGTGAGAGGACAGGGGTATGACGTGTGCTGGTGCTAGCTCGACGGTGACCCGCACCCGAGGGGACGACTGGACGGTGGTGGGGACGCTCGGCGGGTCCGGTGACATCACCGGTGTCACGGTCACGTCCCAGATCCGCACTCATGTCGAGTCTTCGACGGTGGTGGCGTCCTGGACGGCGACGGTCACGGACGGTCCGGGGCGTGAGGTGACGCTCACGTTGCCAGCTGCGACGACCGCGACGATCACGCCGGGCCGGTACGTCTACGACGTGCAGGTCGTGGACGGTGCCAGGACCACCACCTACGGGGCGGGTACTGGTACTGGCACCAACGATGGTGCGGTGCTGATCGTGCAAGGGGATGTGACCCGATGACCGACATGACCTGGAACCCTGCGGGCGACGATGACACGTCGTTTGGCCCTCTGACCGCCCACAACGTGCTGGGCGGCCGCACCGCTGCCGACGCACACCCGGCTACGGCTGTCTCCTACGACCACACCGTGTCGGGTCTGGCCGGTGACACAGTGCAGGAAGCGATAGACGAGCTCGCCACTTCCGGTGGTGCGGTTGCGTCGGTGAACGGTGAGACCGGCGTTGTGGTGCTCGACGCCGGTGACGTGGGCGCGGTGCCGACGGCTCGCGATCCCGTCGGGACCGGGCTGACTGGCGGCGGGGACCTGTCGGCGGATCGGACGCTGACCGTCACCTACGGCACCACGGCGGGCACGGCGGCTGAGGGCAACGACCCTCGGCTCACCAATGCCCGCCCCCCGACGGCGCACGAGGCGTCCCACCATCATGACGGGTCTGATCCGTTGTCGGCCGTGGACGTGGGCGCTGTGCCCGTCGAATCGGTGGGCCTGCTGCCCGGTGAGACGAACCGTGGCACGTGGGATGTCGCCGCCACCTACGCCGTGGGCGATGTCGTGTTCGAGACGGGCTCGGGCCTGTACGTCGCTACGGCCCCGTCGACCGGGCTGCCCAGCCGTCGCCACCCCCGGCTCGTGGGATGTGCTGGACCCGACGGGATCCCTTGGCTCCGGCCAGGTCCAGGCGACTCGGCCCCGGCTCGTCGGCCACAGGCGACGTGTCCACCCTGTCGGCCCCGTATCGTCGGCCACAGGCGACATGTCCACCGCGATCGGCCCCATGACGTCGGCCCAGGCGGCGACGGTCCACCGCGATCGGCCTCATGTCGTCGGCCCAGGCGTCGGGTCCACCGCGATCGGCAACAGCTCGTCGGCCACAGGCGACGTGGTCCACCGCGGTCGGCCGGCCCCTCCGCCACCACCGACGGCGACATCAACCTCGCCGACGTCTACCGGGGCGGCGTCGACCCCGGCGACCAGACGGCCCCGCTACGGCGAGATCACCACTGGGTTCGTCGACCTCCCCGAAACCGCTGCCGTCACCAACCCCCGCTGCCGACCACCAGCGGCTCGTGGCCCGCACCGACGGCCTCTACGTCCGCGACGAGACCGGCGCCGAGGTCGGGCCGTTGGGGGCTGGTGGTGCAGTTGAGCCCGGAATGGTGCCGCCAGTTTCGCCGTCCGCCTACGACCAAGAGTATTGGGACATGGCCGACGGGTCCCCGTGGTGGGGACGTGGCACAACCAAGGAACGTCCACCGGCAGCGATCAGCGACGGTCGCCTCCTGATGACATGCCAGGCTGCAGCGTCCGGGTACAACCAGCGGGCGCTGCTCACCACGCTGCCCAGTTTCACGTCCGTGTCCACTCGGATCACCGTGGGCGGCGAACTCACCAATCACTCCAACGCTGGGTTGGTGCTGTACAACAGCGGCACCGGACGCATCCTGCAATGGCTGGTACACCTCCACGGCCCAGGCAAGGACCTGGAGCTGCACAGGGCCAACTCGTTCACCTCGTTCGATTCCGCTACGCCGACGACCGGAGTCCCGGCCGGCGTGGGTCACGTGTACCTCAAGCTCACTAATGACGGCGTGAATCTGCGCCGCTGGGTCAGCGATGACGGCGACCGATGGATCATGGTTGGATCGGTGACGTTGGCGTCACTGGATCGGCAGCGTGACCGGGGCTGGCGTCGTGGTCGGGCAGGAACACGCAGGGATCGCCGTCACCGCATCGTTCGACTTCCTGAGATTCACATGACCACGGATTGATTGGCACCATGGACCACGACGGCACCATCAAACGTCTACGCCAACGGCTCGACGCAAACCGGGACTACCTCGCCCTCGCCACCCCGACCGCCGCACAACAGCGGGCGCAGGTCGCACGGCTCACCCGCGAAACCAACGCCCTCATCCGACTGGTGCTCGACCTGCTCGACACCGACGACACAGGAGACTGACCATGCTATTCACTCGCTCAGCCATCGTCCGTGCCGTGCGCACCGCCGCACAGACCGCCATCGGTGTCATAGGTGCCGCCACGTTGGTCGCCCAAGTCGATTGGCCGCTCGTCGCATCCACTGTTGCGCTCGCCACGATCCTCAGCCTGCTCACCTCGCTGACCGGGCTACCCGAGGACGCCGAACGGTGAACGTCATCACCCGCGCCCAATGGGGTGCAGGCCCCAAGCGTGGCAGCGACGTGTCTGCCAAGCTCCCGTGGGGTGAGGTCGTGATCCACACCGAAGCCGGGTCGCAGCGTGCCCCGGCCAGCGAGGGCACCGAGAAGGGCTGGATACGGGCCATCGAAGCGTTCCACGTCGGACCATCGAGGGGCTGGGATGGCATCGCCTACAGCTTCCTCATCGCACCGTCGGGACGGATCTTCGAGGGCCGCGGCTGGGGGCGCTCCGGCGCACACTGAGGGCCGCAACTCCATCGCTGCCGGGGTCTGCTTCCTTGGGCATGGCGACAAATGGCCCGCCACCGACGCCCAATGGGCCTCGACCCGCTGGCTCATAGGTGAGGGCATCCGGCTCGGCAAGCTCCAACGCCGACCCAAGATCAGCGGCCACAAGGACTACAGCCAGAAGGGCAAGACCTGCCCCGGCACCCTCATCTACCCGCTACTCCAAGCCAAGCTCGCCGGGATCGACGGACCCGCCGGGCCGACCGAACCCACCGGACCATCCACCGAGGACACTGACATGACCGACGCTGACCGCAAGATGCTCGCCGACGCCCTCGCCGAAGCCCGTGCCGCTGGCCTCCGCGCCGCACATTGCGAGCAGCTCCTCGCCGAGCAAGCCGAGCAGCTCAAACAGTTCTACGGCTCGCTCCGGGGTTGGCTGGTGGCCATCGCAGAGAAGGTCGGGGCCTCCCGAGAGGACGCCGTACGCAACGACCCCCACGCCCAACGGTGACCGCCGACGTGGCCCCGTGGCTCATCACCCTGAGGGACTCCGCGATAACGGTCGGTGCTGTTGCCGGAGCGCTCGTCACCATCGCAGCCGCGGCGAAACTCCCGCTCATCTCCCGACCGATCCGCTGGCTGTGGGCGCACCTCGTCGCTGACCCGCTCGCGACATGGATAGACACCGTCCTCGACCCGCACACCGCACCACTCCACGACCGACTAGAGCGCGTCGAACACGAGGTGCGGACCAACGACGGTTCGTCGCTCCGTGATGTCGCGGACCGCACCGAGGTCGCCATGGCACGACTCGGCAACCAGATTGCCATCGTGTCGGCCGGACTAGACGTGATGATCCGCACCGAATACACCGCTATCCGCTCCGTCGACGCGTCGATCGCTGGCCGGGTGGACGACATCGCCCGACACACCGACACGGCCCGCCGCGGCCCAGACATCGCCCCGGCATGACGCCAGGCAGGGTGCTCGCTGAGCTGATCGCCCTCGACTGGGGATCGTGGGGCAAAGGCGCGACCGTCCCCGAGCTGGTGTCGGCACTGGCCATCGACGGACCCCGGCCTGCCTGCTCCGGAGGTGCTCGAGGCGCTCATCTCCCCCGAGGTCATCGACCGCTGGCAGGTCCCAGACACCGATTGGCGGCGCAACGACTGGCCAGTGATCGTCCCCATGATCTGACCGGGTTCCCGCCTCCCGGTCAGACGCAAAGGCCCCCGTGCTCCCCCATCAGGGGTTGAGCGCGGGGCCTTTTTGTCGCGCCAGGGGTCAGAGTCGCCCGGTCCGCATCGCCCACGCCGCGACCCTCGGCCACGACCAGGCAGGGCCACCCGAGACCGTCCAGTCCGGCTCAGGGAGCACACCCCGCGTCCGCCAGTTGCGCGCCGTCTGGGCCTCCACCCTGAGCAGCGCCGCTATCTCCGCGACCCCCACCGCCACCGCCTGTGCCCGCGGATCCTCGTCCATCGGTCGCCCATCAGGCCCGACCACACACCGGGCGAGGTCGTCCATCATCCCCTCCCATGCGGTGGCCTGTTCCATGGCGCACGTTGGCCTAGACGAGCAGACCTTGCCGGACGTGAAGCGGGCCAGGGCCCGGGGTGTCGTTGGGTTCACCTGGGAAAACTGTTCGGTAAACCGATAGTTGCAAACTTCGGCAAACTTCGGTAGGGTCCCCGCATGGCAAGACCGAAGGGCCACACCATCAACCCCGACGCCTTCGATGCGTGGCTCACCGCTAGGGGCATGACCCGGACCGAGGTGGCCGAGGCGGCAGGCGTCGCACCCAACACCCTTTCCGGCCTAACCCACTCAGTGGAGCCGCACGGCGCAAGCACAAAGACCGCCTACCGGCTCGCCGCCGCCCTGCGGGTTCCGCCGGGCGCTCTGTTCTGGGATCTAGTGGGGCACCGGCCAGGAGGTGGCCTCGTGAGGCGGCAACGAAGACCTTGACCCCGGCGCTCGGATGCCGGGCGAGAGGTTGGGTCCCTCCCCTATTGCCCAACCTCTCGCCGGGTGGCCGAGCCACGAGTGATGGACCCCGGTAGCGCCGGGGCCGGGCCTGGGTTGAGCCCACCACGCGCACTCGTCCGATCGCTTCGGACCTCGGCCATCCGCCACCCGAAAAAGCAGACGGCCCGCCCCACGACCTCCACAGCCGGGGCGGGCCACCAACCAACTAGGAGCATAGATGCCCCCATCAACGACCATCCGTGTCGATCTGATGCCAGGCGATCCGCCTCCCGTCATCACCGTCGGGCCTCGCACCAGTCACGGCACCATCACCCTGACACTCGACCTGCCTGGCGCAGTGATCGAGCTGGTGTGCTACGACGGCGAGGGCCTCGTGGAGATCCTCGCTGAGGCCCACGACCAGGCCGCTGCTCGTGTCGCTGGGTTGCCCGCATGACCGCGGCCATCACGTCCCCGATCAGGCCCGCCGACCAGGCCCGAGGCCTCCACTGGCTGGCCCGCTGCCGTGAGTCCCTGCGCGAGGGCCGGACCATCACCGCACACGACCAGGCAATGACCGCACTCGGCCGCACTACCGCTGGAGGCACACGATGACCGACCTACCCGTCCTCGAGCGCCGACAGCACGGCCGCAACCACAGCTACCGGCTCAACGGTCAGAAGCTCCCAGGCGTCACCACCATCATCGGCGACGGGCTTCCCAAGCCTGCCCTCATCGGCTGGGCCGCCAAGACCATCGCCGAATACGTCGCCGACCGCCTCGACCAGAACGGCGAACACATCACCGCCGACCAGCTCGTGGACGACCTCGCCGAGATCGCCCGGGCCAAGTCCGCCGTGGCCCGCCAAGCTCTCCCGCACCAAGGTCGCCGAAGTCCTCAAGGGCGTCCACTGGGAGGACCGCGACCAGGCAGCCAACCGAGGTACCGAGGTCCACCGGATCGCCGAACTCCTCACCCACGGCGAAGAGGTCGAAGGTCCCCGAACCGATCTCTGGCCACGTCGACGCCTACATCGCGTTCCTCGATGACTGGCAGCCAACTGACGCCCTCACCGAGGTTGTCATCGGGTCCGCCAAGCACGGGTACTGCGGGACGCTCGACATGATCGCCACCCTCCCGGGTCTCGGCCGATGCTTGGTCGACCTCAAGACCAACCGGTCCGGCCCGTTCGGTGAGGTGGCCCTACAGCTCGCCGCCTACCGCCACGCAGAGGTGGCACTCATCGACAACGAGACGGTCCCCATGCCGCCCGTCGACTGGTGCGGCGTGCTGTGGCTCCGGGCCGACGGCTACGACCTCTACCCCTTCGACGCCGGGCCTGCCCAGTTCCGGTCCTTCCTCTACGTCCAGCAAGTCGGCCGGTTCCTGGCGGACCAGAAAGACCGGGACCTCGGCGCCAAGCACGACGCCATCACCCCCGCCGACGTCGCCATGGAGGCTGCATCGTGAGCACCGCACTCGTCCCCGCCAGCTCGTTCGACCTGGTGCCACAGGCCGCCAGCCTCGCTGATCAGATCGCCCGCACCGACTTCGCCCCGGCCGGGCTTCGCGGCAAGCCCGAGGCCGTCATGGCCGCCATGCTCACCGGCCACGAGCTCGGCATCGGGCCGATGCAGGCCCTCTCGGAGATCTCCGTGATCAACGGCGCCCGTGCATGTCCGCCAAGCTCATGCGGGCGCTCGTGCATCGGGCCGGGCCACGACCTGTGGTTCGAGGTGAAGTCGAACACGAAGGTCACGATCTGCGCCCGCCGGGCCGACTGGCCCGAGGACCGCGTCGCCAAGGTCACCTGGACGATGGACGACGCCAAGGCGGCGGGCCTGTCGGGTGGCCAGAACTACCGGAAGTACCCGCGGGCCATGCTCGCCGCCCGCGCCACCGGGGAAATTTGCCGGGACAACTTTGCCGACGTTCTCGGCGGGATCGGCTACACGCCTGAGGAGCTGTCCGACGGCGACCTGGTGGCTGACGGCGACATCGCCAGCTCTGGCCGCGCCGACATGGCCCCGCCGGAGAAGGCGACAACGACCCGCAAGGCCAAGGTGCCCCGGCCCGCAGGACCGCACCGGCCAAGGCTGCCGCACCTACGGCCCCGACGTCCGTCCCGGTCGAACCTGCCCCCGCTCCCCGGCGAGGACGACTACAACGACATCATCGATGCCGAGGTGGTCGAGCCGTCGTCGACCCTGCGGCCATCCAGACCCGCATCGACGGCCTCACCCAAGAGGACCGCAGGACCTTGGCGAGTGGTGGAAGGCCCAGGGATACCGCCGCTCAAGTCCGGGAACATCACCGCCGAGCAGGCCGAACAGATCAACACGGCGATCGACGCCTACAACCCGGCCACCCCGGACCCTGCTGCCCGCAACAAGAAGATGTGGGCGATGGTCGCGGAGGCGTGGCCGTCCGACCCCGACGAGGACCGTGACGAGTTGCGCCGCCACCTGATCCAGGCGGTGACCGGCCAGCGCACCAGCGTCGTCGAAGGACCTGGCCGACGACGAGTGGACCGCCCCTCTTCGACGCCCTCCAGTCGATCAAGGCCGGCACCCACTCACTGTTCCTGCGTTCCAACGGTGAATGGGAGCTGCGCAAGGCGACGGGCGGTGCGTCGTGATCCTCACCCCGCTGCCCGCTCCGCCCGCAACGTCCACCCGCTGCGCTCCGACTACGTCGAGGTGTGCTGGACGCCCGTGGTCGGCTCGACGGCCGTGGCACTGCTGCGCCTGCTCCCGGCCATGTGGGCCGAGGCCGTGCCCGTCGAGGTGGCTGACCTGGACTTGGCGCAGCGGTTCGGGCTCGGCAAGTCCGACCGGGTGCGCCAGACCGCCCAGCGCATCGCCCGGTTCTGTGGTGGCCGCTGGGACCCGTCGTTGCGCCTGCTGGAGGTTCCGACGGCGCTGCCGTCTCTGTCGCCCGGCCAGTTGGCCCGGGTGCCCGAGTGGACACGGGCCCGCCATGAGGCCCTGACGATGGCGGTGGCGTCGTGAACGCCGTGACGTGGCCGCTGGCCTTGCCGCTGATCCTGGCCGTGTGCTTCTACGTGCTCGCCCTGGTCGAGGACCGGGCCGAACGACGAGAGAGGAACGAGCGATGAGCGATGAACGTCCGGGGTGGCATCGCCACCCGAATGGTGGCGGCTGGGTGGAGGACACGGCGTCAGTCGATGACACCGCCTACGTCGGACCGAAGGCCTGGGTGTCCGGCTCGGCCCGGGTGTCCGGCTCGGCCCGGGTGTCCGGCTCGGCCCAGGTGTCCGGCTCGGCCCAGGTGTCCGGGACCGCTGAGGTATACGGGAACGCTCGGGTGTTCGGGGCCGCTTGGGTGTTCGGGGCCGCTTGGGCGCTCGGGTGTCCGGGGCCGGGGACCTGAGGTGTCGGGAACGCTTGGGTGTTCGGGGACGCTCAGGTGTTCGGGGACGCTGAGGTGTTCGGGAACGCTCAGGTGTACGGAACGCTCTGGGTGTCCACGCCCGACATGTCCTGACGGTCGGCCTGATCGGGTCCGAGGACCAGACCTGACCCTGTTCCGCACTGAGACGGGGTACGGGGTGAGTGTCGGGTGCTGGCACCCGGACGGGGCAACCCTCGATGACCTGACCGCTGAGGTGCAGCGCCGGGCACCCGACCATGCCGACGAGTACGAGGCCGCGATGGCGTTGTGTCGTGTGCGGATCGCTGAATGGGAGAAGCGATGAGCGAGACCGACGACCTGACGACCCGTGCCCGTCGGCACGCGGAGACGCACCCGGAGTCCCGGGAACTGATCGAGGAGCTGCTGGAGGAGCTGCTGGAGGCGGTCGTCCGGTGGGCGTGCTTCGCCGCCCGTCCCCCCGTCCCGCCGTGGCCGGATGGCGTCCTGCGAGACGCCGCCAACCGGCTGCGCTGGATAGCCAACTCGGCTACATCGAGGACCCGGGAATCAAGCGAATCATCCGCAGTTGGGCTGACGAACTGGACGCCACCCCGTCCCGCCGTGGCCGGGTGCGGTGCTGTCGGGGCTGGTCGATGAGGACGGGGTGCCGACGTGGCTCGCCCAGGCCGGGCAGGTGCGGCGAGCAGGTGCGGTTCGGCCTCACGGCGCTTGGGTGGCCCAACACGGTTGACGACTGACCCTGACAACGACTTCGGGTGAGGACCGGTGGGTGGAGGTGCGTGCTCCCCGGGCCGTGCCCGTGCCGGAGACCGAGCGGGTGCAGGGGGGAGGCGGTCGCGGCGACGGTGGCCTGACCGGTCGCACCGTCTGGAAGGTGACGCACCCGTCGAGGGCGTCATCGCCTGGGACAACGGAGGCGAGGCCCTGGACGTCATGTTCTCCGCTGATGGCACGGTCGAGGTGCTGAAGGACGGTGAGTCGTGATGGCGATGTTCCGCAAGAAGCCGGTCACCGTCGAGGCACACCAAGTCCCCGACCCCTCCGACCTTCAAGCGTGGGGCGAGCTGGCCGGGTGGCTCTTCGCCACGACTGCCAGGCCCTACTCGACGGCCCTGATGGCGAGGTGGGCGTCCGGCCCCTCATCCCGACCCTGGAAGGCACCATGCGGGCCGATGTGGGCGACTGGATCATCCGGGGCGTGCAGGGCGAGTTCTACCCGTGCAAGCCGGACATCTTCGAGGTCACCTACGAGGTAGTCGAGGACGGCGACCGGTGAAGCGCACGACGACGCGCAGGCTCGACTGTGATCGGCTGCGTGCTCGGCGGGTCACCTTCACCGGCCCGTTGGCGGGTGCGGTGCTGGTCTGATTGGCAGTGCCGCCGGGGCGCGGTGTGAGGCGCAGACTGACCGGTGGATGACGGCAGGTCTGTCGACTGAGCGGGTGTGACCGTCCAGTGGTGGAGGTCGAGTTGAGCGCCGTGAGCCAGCCACCAAGCAGTGCAGTTCGTGCGGCGAGGCGAAGCCGCCATCGGAGTTCCACCGCAACGCGAAACACAAGGACGGCCTGACATACACCTGCAAGCAGTGTAACGGGGGCCAGGGCTAAGGCGAGCGCCCAACGTAGGCGCGGAGATGGGGTGACGGCGTGTGGTTGGAGGACAGGGCCGCCACGGTTCGTGAGAGCGCGCGGACAGGCACCGCCGCGTGGAAGAGGCACGCGAGGGCCAGGAGACGTCGGTCAAGGAGCTGATCGAGGCACACCGCTGAGTTGATCAGAGGATGAGGTCGCACGGTACGAGATTGACCGGGAGGTCGAGTCGACCGCCGTAGCGGACGCCATCGGGCGTGGGCACTGGACCAGGATCGTGGCGGTGATGGTCCAGGTAACGGGGTGAACGTATGGGGTGCTCGACGCGCCGCTCCACGACGACGAGCAGGAGGCGCAGCGATGAGCGATGAGCAACAACAACAAGCGAGAAGGCAAAGTGAGCAATGTAACGATTGATGAAGTGTCGAGTACGCACCGGTCCGCCCTGTGGGTGGTGAGGTGCGGATCGTGATCGGGCCAGCGCGGATAAGTGTGGGTCAAGCTACCACGCCACGAGAACGAGGTGGTCACCTTGACCGGTGCACGCACCATCCGGCCGGTGGGGTACGTCTGTTGGGCTGCGAGCTTGCGGCTGGGCCGCTGCCGTTGGGTGAGACTGTCCTGGACCCTACTTTGGGATCGTGGAGATTCGGCTTTTGAGTTGGCGGTGGTGGCGACGATCCACGCTGATGCTGGAGGCGTGGTCGGGGCATCTCGAATGACCGGGCGAGGTGTGCCGTCCGTTGCGGGAGGACTCTGGCGGCTACAGCAACGGGCTACGGCGACGGCGACGGCGACGGCTACGGCGATACGGCGACGGCTACGGCAACGGCAACGGCAACGGCTACGGCAACGGCGACGGCGACGGCTACGGCTACGGCTACGGCTACGGCTACGGTTACGGCTACGGCCACGGCTACGGCTACGGCCACGGCGACGGCGGCATTTGCCACGGGCGACGGCTACATGGCTACGGCAACGGCAACGAGGTGAGACGGCGGCTGAGCATGACCACCCAGGAATGCCCGACGTGGTCCGGTCCCGGGACGTGGAGCTGCAATGGCATCGAGTACCCCGCGAGGTCTTACGACGTGCAGTTGCTCTGGGGCGGCACGCGCGGTACGGCGGCCCCCGCAATGCGGACTGGGAAGCGCTTGCGGTTGCTGCCAGGGCGCACAACGAGAGGGTGAGGGGTGAGTAGATCGAGTGTTGTCCCGTGGTGGATCTCGTGGTACACGCAACGCCCCACTCTCAGAGTTCGGAGCCGCACTCCCTTGGTGGGTGTTCCGGGGGCACGGACCCGAATGGTGCTCTCCCTGGTCGCCACCGAGCGGACCGTCCAGGTGATC
>JADJDU010000024.1 GCA_016702505.1 Microthrixaceae bacterium | reverse complement strand
GAAAACTCTCTCCCCGGAGGTCGTGGTGAGCGCGTCGAAGACCCTCGGACCTGTAGCTAGGGCGGTCAGATCCGGGGACAACCGCGAGGCCCTGGAGGCCGTGCGGGACAAGCTCGCTCACGAGATCGACCTAGTGGGCGAGGACGACCGAGAGCGTCTAGCGCCTCTGACTGGCCGTCTACTCGAAGTGTTGCGGGCACTCGATGACATCGCCGAGCCGGAGGTGAGCCGCAAGGATGAGCTACGCCGTCGCAGAGAGGACCGCCGCGCCGCCGCTGGTGCCGCCTCGGTTCCTGAGCCGCCCAAGCGCAGCGTCAACAGCGGGGCCGGAAGCGGTGGAGTTGGCGATGTCGGCGGGCCTGGTGCTGCTCCCGTGGCAGGAACTGGTTCTCGACGCCGCACTAGCTGAGACCGCCGAAGGGTTCTGCGCTTCGTTCGAGGTTGCGTTGGTGGTTCCTCGCCAGAACGGTAAGGGCGGGGTGCTGGAGGCTGCGGAGCTGTACTGGCTCTTCCTCGATGACGCGGTGGATCTGATCACTCACACGGCGCACCGGTTCGACACGTCGCTGGAGCACTTCACCAGGATCAGGACTCTGGTGGAGACCACGCCGGAGTTGATGGCCGAGGTCAAGGGGATTTACGACAGCAACGGCAAGGAGCGGATCGAGCTTCGCAACGGAAAGAGGCTCCAGTTCAAGGCCCGCTCGAAGGGTGGTGGTCGTGGCTTCTCCGGTGACCGGGTGGTCCTGGACGAGGCCTACTACATCAACGATCTCGGTTCCCTGCTGCCAACGATGTCGGCCCGTCCTGATCCACAACTGTGGTGGACGAGCTCGGCCCCGTTGGAGGTGGCCGAGTCGAATGCTTTGCGGCGGATCATCGCCCGTGGTCGTGCGGGTGAGATCACTTACGCCGAGTGGTCCGTCGATGTCGATGCTTCTGACGCCGATGCTGTTGCTGGGGCGCTAGATGATCGTGGAGCGTGGTTGGAGGGGAACCCGTCGCTCGGGTCGCTGATCACTGAGGAGTTCATTGGGACGGTGGAGCGGTCGAATCTGACCGATGCCGAGTTCGCCCGTGAGCGGCTCGGGATCTTCCCTGACCCTGACAACGGGTTGGGCCCTCAGTGGTCTGTGATCGCTGAGGCTGATTGGTCGTCGTGTCGCAGCGGGGAGTCGGGGCGTCGTGCTGAGCGGCCTGGGTGGCTGGTCGGTGGTGTGGATCTTGCGGTGGAGGTGCGGCCGGATCGGTCGTCGTCGTCTGTGGCGGTGGCTGGGGAGTGCCGTGAGGGTGGTATCGGGGTCGATGTGGTGGCGACTGGCGCTGGCACTGGCTGGGTCGTGGCCGAGGTGGCCGCATTGGTGGCCGATGGGGCAGTGCGCCGGGTGGTGATTGATGAGGCGGGTCCAGCGGCCGCGCTGATCGGTGATCTGGAGGCTGCTGGGGTCACGGTGACGCGGGTCGCGTTTGCCGCCCTGAAGCTGGCTACGGCGGGGTTCTTTGATGCGGTGGTGGATGAGGAAGTGGTGCACCGTGACCGGCCGGAGTTGTCGTCGGCGGTGTCGTGGGCGGAGAAGCGCAAGGCGGGGGATGCCCTGCTGATTGATCGTCGTGGGGACCATGACATGTCGCCGCTGGTGGCTGTGGTGTTGGCCCATCACGCTGCTGTGTCGATGCCTGCTGTTGATGTGTCGATGAGCGTCTACTGAGGGGAGAGGAGCCGATGGTGCACGTGTTGCTCGAGTTGTTCGGTCTCGCCCTTGTGGTGGTCGGTGTGTCGATGTGGTCGGTGCCGTTGGCTTTGGTGGTGGCCGGGGTGGCTTTGGTCGCCGCGGTTGAGGTGCGGGCATGAGCTTGTTCCGCCCTGAGCGTCGTTCTGTGGGGTCGTTGGCTGAGGTGCTGGCGGCTGAGCGTGTCCGTCGGTCTGGTGGCGGTCATGGTGCCGTGTCGGATGTGGACCAGGCGCTCCGGTTGGGTGCGGTGTGGTCGTGTATGGATCTGATCTCTCGGTTGTCGGCGTTGCCGGTGAAGCAGTACCGCCGGGCGGCTGGTGTGCCGGTGGAGGTTGAGCGGCCGTCCCCGCTGCTGTCGGCTCCGTGGTTGCACATGCATGCGATCGGGTGGCGTCGTCAGGTGTTGATGTCGTGGTTGACGGCCGGGAACGTGTTCGGTTTGGTGGCGGCTCGTGACCGGCTGGGGTATCCGGTGCAGATGGAGATCTTGTCTCCGTCGAGGATGTCGGCTCGGCCGGTTGGTGTTGGGTCGGTGCAGTGGTTGCTTGATGGTCGTCCGGTCGGTGATGACTTGGTGCATTGGCCTGCGTTCACTGTTCCGGGGTCGCCTATCGGGTTGTCCCCGCTGCAGTACGCGGCGTCGATGACGGGCTTGGGGTTGTCGGCTGGCGAGTTCGGTCGCCGGTGGTTCAGCGATGGCGCTCACCCTTCGGCGGTGCTGTCGACAGACCAGCCGGTAACCCAGGATCAGGCGGCGACGATCAAGGAGCGGTTTAGGGCTGCGGTGTCTGGTCGTGAGCCGGTGGTGCTCGGGTTGGGTGTCACTTACGAGGCGATCCAGGTGAGCCCGGAGGAGTCCCAGTTCCTGGAGACGATCAAGGCGAACAAGGCCGACATCGCCGGGTTCTTCCTGGTGCCGCCGGAGATGATCGGTGGCGAGTCCGGTAACAGTCAGACGTACGCGAACGTCGAGCAGCGGTCGCTGAACTACCTCACCTATAACGGGGTTGGTGGGTGACTCTGATGGAGGAGTTCGTGTCTTCGATGGTGCCCCCGTCGGAATACGTGAAGGTCAACACCGGGGCGCTGGTGAAGGTGGACGTGAAGACGCAGGCGGAGGTGGAGACGTTGCGCATCCGTGGCGGTTGGGGGACGCCGGATGAGGCTCGCGAGCACGAGGATCGTCCACCGTTGCCTGGCGGTGTCGGTGCCCAGACGGTGGCGCTGAACGGACCTGGAGGGTCAGATGTCTGAGTTGTTGCCTGATGTGGTCGCTGCCCGTCTGGGTGGTGACATGTCGTCTCTGTCGGTGGTGCAGCGTGGCCGCACTGTGGAGGCCCGGCGGTTCGCTGTGCCCGAGGTGCGAGCGGATGAGGACGGCGGCGTGTCGATGTCGGGGTACGCCACGGTGTACGGGTTCCCTTATGACGTGGCTGGTGGCCCGGAGCGTGGCGGCTGGTCTGAGGTGATCGTTGAGGGTGCTTGCGCCAAGTCGGTGGTCGAGCGTGACGACGTGCGTCTCCTGGTGAACCATGAGGGCCTACCTCTGGCACGCACGGCCGCTAAGACGCTGACGCTGGCGTCCGACGCTGTGGGCCTGCGGTGTGATGCCTCGCTTGACTGTTCGTCTCCGCTGGTGGCGTCGGTGCTGTCCGCGATGGAGCGAGGCGATCTCGATGAGATGTCCTTCGCTTTCCGTGTGATCCGTCAGGAGTGGGATGCGGACTACCTCGTGCGGCGGATCATCGAGGTCCAACTGTTCGATGTTTCGCTGGTGACCTACCCGGCGAATCCTGCGACCGTCGCCCAGGTGCGCGACGACGTGCCAGCGCCGTCGGTGCGCGGTCTTGATCTGCGGATGGCTTTGGCTGTCCGCGCCCGGCTGTCTATCTAGGCAGTCACTCCCGGCCCACGCCGGGCTGCACGCCGAACCGCACGCCGGACCCCTCTAGGGGGCACCACCTGCGGTCCACCTGCGGTCCACCTGAGCCACGACTCACCCGCGCCGCCCGGCACGGGTGCCAACCAACGTGACCCATGGAGGTCCTGTCATGACCCTGCTCGAACAGATCCGAGCTTCTATCCGTGAGTGCCTCGACACTCGCGCCGGCCATATGGCCGTCATCGATTCGGTGATCGCTGCGGCCGAGGCCCGTGACGATTCGGCGCTCACTGATGCCGAGACCATCCAGTTCAGCGAGGCCCGTTCCGCCGTCGCTGCCGCTGATGCCGATCTCGCCCAGCTTCAGGAGCGTGAGGCCGAGCTCGTTGCGCTCGAAGAGGCCCGTGCTGCTGCTGACGCTGTGGCTGCCCGCTTCCCTGCCCCCAACGGGTCCCCCGAGATCCGTGTCGGCGCTGAGCCTGTCGTGTACCGCGACGGTGGTGAGCACTCGTTCCTTCAGGATGCCTACCGCTCCGAGTTCGGTGGCGACTGGCAGGCCCGGGAGCGGCTGGAGCGTCATCAGCGGATGGCGCTGGAGACCCGCGATGTCGGCACCGGTGCGTTCGGTGCGCTGGTGCCACCTCAGTACCTGGTGGACATGTTCGCTCCGATCGCTCGGGCTGGTCGCCCGATCGCCAACTCGGTGCGTCGGCTCCCGCTGCCTGCTGGTGGGATGACCTTCAACGTCCCGCGTGGCACCACCGGCACCACCACCGCCGTCCAGGCGGCCGAGAACGACGCCGTGTCGGAAACCAACTTCGATGAGACGACTTTGGCTGTCTCGTTGCAGACCATCGCCGGTCAGCAGGACGTTTCCCGTCAGGCGTTGGAGCGTGGGGTTGGCATCGACCTGGTGGTGTTCGGTGATCTCGCTTCGCACTATGCGACCGTGCTGGACACTTCGGTGTACACCGCCATCACCGGCACTGCCGGGATCGAGGCCGTGACCTACACCGACGCGTCCCCCACTGTGGCCGAGTTCTTCCCGAAGCTCGCTGACGCTGTGCAGCGCGTGAACTCGAACCGGTTCATGCCCGCCACCGCGATCTTCATGCACCCCCGTCGCTGGGGCTGGCTGACCGCTGCGGTCGACTCTACCAACCGTCCCCTGATCGGCCTGAACGCACCATCCAACGCTGTTGGTGTGGGTGTTGCTGCCGAGTACGGGCAGGTCGTCGGGTCGCTGTTCGGTCTGCCCGTCGTCACCGACGCCAACATGGCCACCGACCTCGGTGCTGGCACCAATGAGGATCTGGTGATCGTGGCGAAGGCTGACGACATCCTCCTGTGGGAGGACGGCGACGGTGCCCCCCGTGAGTTGCGCTTCGAGCAGACCAACGGCGGCAACCTGACCGTGAAGCTCGTTGCTTACGGCTACTCGGCCACCACGGCCGGGCGTTACCCGAAGGCCATCGCCACTGTCGGTGGCACCGGTCTGGTTACGCCGACCTTCTAGGTCGGTTGGCGTGGGCCTGGGTTGGTGGCTGATGCCTCCCCCCAGGCCCACACCTCCCCCATGTTCGCTCCGTTGGAGGTGTGTTGTGTCTGATTCGTATGTTGCGGCCCTGCTGGTGGAGCGTGATGGGTATGTGTTGCGTGGGCTGTCTGGCCGTGTGGCCGAGGTGGATGCGGAGCTAGCCCGGTTCGGTGTGCGTGCCGGGGTTGTCGGCTCCCGTGAGGCCGCTGTGGATGCCCCAGAGGTGGAGCAGGCCGTCGAGGCTGCGCCCGTGAAGCGGACCCGTAGGGGCTGAGCGTGGCGTACCTGACCGCTGCTGAGGCCCGTGAGCGTCGGATGGCGTTGCTGTCCGGTGTTGCTGACGCCGAGATCGACCGGCTGGTGTCGGAGTTCGAGGCGTTGGCGGAGCGGTTCGTCGGGGTGCCGATGGTGCCTCGGGCCTCGGTGGTGCGGGTTGCTGTTCCGTCCCCTGTGGTGTCGTTGGCGGTGGATGGGCCGGTGCGGTCCGTTACGTCGGTGGCGGTCGACGGGGTGGCGGTGTCTGGCACCCACAAGTTCTCGGGGTCGGTGGTGTATCCGTCGGTGGCGGTTGGTCCTGGGGTGGTCACGGTGTCGGTCCAGGTCGGTCTGGATGCCCCGCCTGAGGAGGTGTTGCACGTGCGCCGAGTACGTCGGGCGTGTCGTGGCGGCGTCGGGGTCCGGTACGTCTCGGGACGTGTTGGCTCAGAGCTTCGACGGCGGCACTACGAGGTATTCGACCCCGGACTGGTCTGCTGGTCGCCCCACTGGGTTCTTGGAGGTTGACCGGCTGCTGGTTGGGGTGCGTGCCCGGTATTGGCTGCCGGGGGTGGCGTGATGGCGGAGACGACGGTGTGGTGGTCTGCCGTGGAGCGGCTGGTGTCGCTGTTGCGGGTCCATCCGTCGCTGATTGGAAGTGTGGATGTCCATTCCGGTTGGCCGGGGGATCTGCACCGCAAACCTGAAATGGTGTTCGTGGATGAACTGTCGTCCACCGAGGACCGGCCGGTGATGAAGTCGGGGCGACAGGTGCGCGATGAGTCGTTCCGGCTGCCGCTGATCGTGGTCATAACAGGGCGGGGTGATCTGGATTCAACGATGTGCCGCACGTCGGCCGTCGTGGCGGCGATCCAGGACGTTCTGGCCGATGAACCGGCCCTATCGGATATGGACGGGGTGCTGTTCGGGTGGGTGGCGGAGAAGTCGATGTCGTGCGGTCAGACCCCTGAGGGTCCGATCGGGACGGCGCGTGTGGTGGTCGACGTGACCGCCCGTCTCAACTGAGAGAGGAGCCTTCGATGAAGGTCCGTTACACCGGCGAGGCCGGCTATATCTTCGCGCCTGAGGGCGTGCCGCCGTTCGTCCCTGATCCTGGGGGACGTGCTCGACCTGGACGAGGCCGTGGTGGCGTCTCTTGGTGGGTCGTTCGAGCCGGTGGAGCCCGAGAAGGCCGGGGAAGCCCCGGCCAAGAAGTCGGCCAGCAAGGTCGATGATCCGTCGCTAGCGCCCGCTGGTGACTCCGACCCGACCGGCCTGGAGGGCTGATAGATGGGCATCCAAGACAACTTCTGGACGATCGGCGAGGAGACCGTGGAGTGGGGGACCAAGGCCACCACTTTGACCCGCGGCGTCGAGAACCAGACCGATGACGCTACCCCGAACGTCGAGTTTCTTCAGTCCAGGGGGATGCGCCCGGCGACGGTGGCCACCCCGACGGGCCGCTCTGTGGCTGTGCCCCGTGGTGGTCAGCATGTGCTGACCCTGGACCTGATGGCGAAGTCGTTGGGGCTGGTGTTCGCTTCGGTGGCGTCGACGGTGGCGACCACCACGCCGGGCGGCGACTCTGACCCGGCTGCACACGTTCACGCCGACCACGACTCGGCCCCACCAAGTCCTTCACGGTCCATGCTGGCCGCGCTGATGTGGGCGGCACGGTGAACCATCACGACTACCTCGGGTGCATGGCCGAGAGCCTCAATCTGGCGCTGGCTCCCAAGGGCCTGCCGGTCCTCAAGTCGACGTTCGCCTACAAGACGCTCGACACTGCGGCGGCGTCGGTCACCCCGTCCTACCCCACTTCGTCGCATGTCTACCGTGACATCGACTGTGTGGTGTCGATCGACGGCAACTCTGAGTGCCTGCGGTCTGCTGACTTCACGATCCCGACCGGGCTCGACATGGAGCGGTGGCGGATCTGTGCGGGTGGCCGCGAGAAGCCGGTGCTGAATACCCGTGTGGAACCGACCGGCACTCTGTCGCTCGACTACGAGGACGATTCTTGGCAGGACGCGTGGCTGGCCGGGACCGAGCTCGAAGATCTGATCATCACCTTCACCGGTCCCGAGATCGAGACTGGGTTCGACTTCCTGTTTCGGGCGACGTTCCCGCTGATCCAGCTCACCGGGTCGTCCCCGAAGGTTGGCCTCGATGTGACGCCCGAGCAGCCGTTGCCGTTCCGTGTGCTGGATAACGGCACCGATCCGGCGTGGACGTTGGAGTACCAGACCACCGACACCGCCTACTGAGCCGTGTCGGCGCTGCTGTACATGGAGGCCGATGGTTTGGCCGAGTTGATCGCCGGCTTGAAGGCGTCGTCTCAGGGGCTGGGCCGGGAGCAGCGCAAGGCGAATAAGAGGGTTGCTGAGGAGGTGTCGGAGTGGGCGCGGTCTGCTGCCCGCTCTGGCACCCGCCAGCAGGTCCGGGCCGCCGGTGCGATCAAGCCTCGGAGCACTCAGTCGACGGCCCGTCTGGCGATCTCTGGTGGCCCTGGTTATGCCAAGGCTGCCTTCTGGGGTATGTCTCGCCGGACCGGCTGGTATGCGGCTGAGCGGTACCGTGACTCTCTCGCACGGCAGGCCCCGCCGTGGGTGGGGAACTCGTGGACGGCTGGCGTGGCCGGTCAGGGGCCGCATGCGATCAACGATGCGATCGCTGCCCATGTTGATGAGGTCGAGGCCCTGTATGCGGCCGGTTACGAGTCCGCCTTGAAGGCGGCTTTCCCTGGGGGGTTCGAGTGAGTCAGATCACGGTTACGGTCGACGGGTCCGAGCAGGTCGTGGACCTGGCGAAGGTCACGGGGCTGGATGCGATGCAGTTCCGCATGGAGACGGGGCAGGACCTCGATCTTGCGGTGTTGGGGATCTTGGAGCGGGGCGAGGCGGTGCTACTCGCTGATCTGGCGGTGGTCCACTGGTTGTGGGTCCGTCAGTCGGTGGATGCGTTGGCGTCGTTCGCTTTGGTGGCGTCGTCGCTGACGCTGTTCCCCGCCGAGCAGGTTGAGCCCGCCGAGGCTGTAGAGGTCTAGAGCCATGACTGGGCGCGCTCTCACGATCGACATAACGACGAGGGACCAGCAGACGCTGGCGGCGCTGAAGCGCGTCCAGAAGGAGTTGTCGGCGGTCGACAAGGCGGTGGACAAGACCGCCAAGGAGAGCGACAAGCTCGGTAAGTCGGCCGATGATTACGCGGCGAAACTGAGCAACGCCCGTCAGGTTGCGGGTGGGATCGTGTTGGGCGGCACGGTGGCGGTGTTGGGTGCGTCGACCAAAGCCGCTGGCGAGCTGGCGGAGGCGCAAGCCAAAACGAACGCCGTATTCGGGGAGTAGGTGGGGATCATCAATCAGTTTGCTGAGGGAGCCGCCGAGGCGCTCGCCCTGTCGAAGCGTGAGGCGCTGGAGTCCGCATCCACCTTCCAGAACCTGTTCACCCAGATGGGCGTCGGGGCCGCCAAGTCGGCGCAGATGTCTAAGTCGATGATCACCCTTGCTGGTGACTTCGGCCCTTCCTAGAACGCGAATCCGGTGGACGTGATCGAGGCGCAGACGGCTGCGTTCCGGGGCGAGTACGACGCCTTGCAGAAGTTTGTTCCGACGATCAACGCGGCGGCAGTGGAGCAGCAGGCGTTGGCCGAGACGGGCAAGTCGTCGGCCCGTGAGTTGACCGCCCAGGAGAAGGCGTTGGCGACCTATTCGCTGATGCTGGCCGGCGCGGGTAAGGCGTCGGGGGCGGCGGCTCGGGAGGCTGACGGGTTGGCGATGTCGTCCAAGAGGGCGAAGGCCGAGCTAGAGAACAGTGCGGCTTCCATTGGCACGTCGCTGGTGCCTGCTGCCGCTACGGCCGCTAAGGGGATAGCGGGTCTGGCGAGTGCGTTTGGTGCGCTGCCTGCTCCGATGCAGACCGGGGTGGTCGGCATAGGGGGCTGGTGGTGGGTCTCCGGGTTGTTGGGGCCGAAGGTCGCTGAGGGTGTCGGCCTGTTGCGGTCTGGTGTTGGTGCTGTCCGTGCGTATGGGTCGGAGACGGCGACGACGGCGCAGAAGATGACGGGCGCTGGTGTCGCCGCTGGTGCGCTGGCTGGTGCGCTGGTGGCTGGTGCTGCTGCGTGGAATCAGTGGGGTGCTGCTGGCCGCGGTGCGGCGAATCAGTGGGCTGACCAGTTCGATCAGGCGAACGGTCGCACGGTTGCGGGCCTGCGCCAGACGGCCGCTGAGACCAGGGCGTGGGGTGATGCGATCAAGGAGGCTGGGGGGTCGTTCGCTGGCCTGCCTGACCCTGGCGACCTGTTCGACATCGACGCTGACCGCGAGACGGCCGAGGCGAAGAAGGCGGCTGAGGGTCGGGCCAAGGCGTACGAGGATGCCGCCGATCGGATAGAGGAGGCCGCTAAGCGGTCTGGTATGTCGGTGGCGGACGCTGAGAAGGCGCTGGCGGCGACTGGTGTCGACCCGACGATCATGTCGGTGGACAAGCTGACGGGTGCATTAGAGGACTACCAGTCCTCGGGTGCGGGGGCCGCTGAGGCTTCGGCTGCGTTGGCCCGTGATCTGGCGGCAGAGGAGGCAGCGGCTGACGCTGCACGGTCCGCCGTCGATGGTCTGCGGTCCGCCGAGGAGGGCGTGGAGTCTGCTCGGGCTGGGGTGGCTGACGCTCAGGATCGGGTGGCTGACGCTGAGCGTGGCGTGACCGAGGCCCGTAAGGGGGTGGCTGACGCCGCCCGTGGTGTCGCTGATGCTGAGAAGGGTTTGGCTGACGCACGACAGGGGGCGGTAGCGGCCGCTGAGGACCTAGCGGACGCCCAGCGTGATCTTCAGTTTGGGACCAAGGAGCTGGAGGACGCCCACGAGGGGTCGTTGACGCTGAGAAGGATCTTGCATCGGCGCAGCGCGACAGCAAGGCCGCTCAGGAGGATTTGACCGAGGCCCGTGAGCGCGCCGCTGAGGTCCTGGAGGATCTGGCCACCTCTGCCCGGTCGGCGGTCCTCGATGAGAAAGAGGCCGTCCTCGATCTGCGAGATGCCCGCGAGGCCCTGGCCGCTGGCCCAGATATTGACGAGGCCAAGCCCGGTGAGTCCGCCGAGGCTGCGGTGGAGCGGGAGCGGCGCAACGCTGAGGCCCGCAAAGAGTGGGCGGAGGAACGTGAGCGGCTTCAGATCCGTGTAGAGCGGGCTGAGATGCGCCTGGCTGAGGCGCAGGAGCGCAACGGTGAGGCGGCCGACGAGCTGGCTGAGGCTCAGGCCCGCGGGATTGAGCAGTCCGAGGAGGTCACCGCGGCGAAGGATGCGATCGCCGCGGCTGCTGATGCTGAGCGCACCGCCGAGGAAGCGCTGGCCGAGGCCAAGGCCCGTGTGGTCGAGGTGCAGGAGGCCCTAGCCCAGCGGGTCGTTGAGGCTCAGCAGCGGGTCGTGGAGGCGAACGACCGGGTGACCGAGGCCGCTGGTCGGGTCCGTGACGCCCAAGACCAGGTGGCCGCCGCTCAACAGCGGGTCGTGGATCAGCAGGGTGCTGTGGTCGAGGCGAGGGCGGCGGTCGAGGAGGCCGAGCGCAAGGTCACCGATGCACTTGTGGCGCAGGCGATAGCGCAGGCCGAGCTGGACGCTGCGCTAGCGAACTCTAAGGGCGCTCTAGATGGCCAGATCGTCAAGCTCCTGGAGTTGGCGGGGCAGATGGAGCCGGGGTCGCCGGTGCGTCAGCGGCTGCTGGAGATGGCCGAGCAACTGAACTCTCTAACGGCGAGGCCGTGGACGATCGAGCTTCAGACCCGCCTCCAGGCGGTGGACGCGATCAACCGGGCGATGGAGATCGCCTTGTCTGGGACTGATGAGGCGAACCGTGGTGGTCGTGCGATCGGTGGCCGTGTCGGAGCGGGCCGGGTGTATCCGGTGGGCGAGAACGGCCCGGAGATTCTGCGGCTAGATCCTGGCGAGTCGGGTCGTGTGTTCACGCCTGAGCAGTGGGCGGTAGATAAGCGCAAGCAGGCGGCGTTCAACGAGCGTGACCGGCGCGGCCAAGCGAAGTTGGCGGCCGGACCGCGGACCCTGAACGTGACGGTGAATGAGGCGGCTACCCCGTGGGCGACAGTCGATCTGATCGGGTCCGAGTTTGACCGTTTGATGAGGGTGGGGGTGTCTCACTGATGGCGTCTCCACTGACAGGCGTGTACCAGTTCGGGGTTGGGTCGCTGGTGTGCGGTGACGGCACAGCGAACCCTGAGGTGTCGTTGGTGAAGGTGAACGGGCTTGGCCCGTCGGTGTCGTCTCAGACGGCGCAACGCTCGATGTCGGCGGGTGTGGCTGTGGGTCGTGATGTTGCTGCCCCGTTGGATATCAGTCTCGACGTGGAGATTTGGACGCCGGGTGATGATGAGGCGGCGGGTGACTGGTGGGTGGCGTTGGCGGCCGAGTTCGATGCGATGGCTACAGGCCTCGGGTCGTTGTGGTTGTGGCTGCCGGGGATTGGCCACCGCGAGATCGTGGGCCGTCCGATGGGCACGTCCGATGACGGGCTGTCGTCGTTGCCTTACGGCTACGTGGAGATGTCGCTCCGCTGGTTGGGGACGACGGGTGAGATGACGGTGGTGGTCTGATGGCGCTGGTCGTGTCGTGGTATCGGTCCGGGCTGGAGACCCTCACCCCGTCGGGGTGGGATGCCCGCGTCGATGACAAGGTGCTCGCCATCGAGCACGGGATGGGCTGGTCGTTCGACGCCACCGACACGACCTTGACCGACCTGGCCCTTGGTGGCTGCGAGCTGACGGCGGTCGGGTACAGCCGGGCGTCGCTGGTGACGGGTGCCCCGGTGTTCTCGTCGGGCCGCTGGACCCTGCCGCTGTCGGCTGTCGTGTGGGCGTCGTGTGGCACCGCCGAGCAGGTCGCCGCGTTCGTCGGGTACGAGGCCGGGGTTGATGACGCCACGTCGGTACCGCTGTGGGTGCTGTATGACTCGGGCGGCGCTGCGATCGTGACCCTCGACGGCACCGACCTAACCCTGTCGATGGATCTCGGTGTGACATGACCGTCACGGTCACCGCCCCAGCGGGCAACATCACCCACGGCACCCGTGGCGCGGTCTCTACCGAGATGGCATCGGCGGACCTTGAGGTGTGGATCACCTACGCGGGGTCATCGGGGCGTGTCGCACAGATCCCGTCCGATCAGATCGTGTCATGCCAGTGGTCCGAGAAGATGGACGCGATCGGGTCGTCATCCGCGACCGTCGTCATCGACCATCACGCCACCTACCCCGATGATTCCTTCGTCGCCGATGACCTGTTGCGGGTCGAGCGTGAGATCCAGATCTCCTACGCCGGGCGGGTGATGCATTGGGGGCCGATCGTGTCGGTGTCCCGGTCGATCGCCGGGCCGACGCTGACCGTCGAGGTCGCTGGCCCTGAGTACTGGCTGGATGCCCGGCTGATCGACGGTGATGAGACGGTGTGGGGTCGTGAGCAGATCCGTGGCACCCGCGAGTGGTCACCGTTCCTTGATGTGACGTCGACGGCGTTCACCGCCGGGGGCCAGTTCTCGTACCGGACATCCGAGTGGCGGTTCACCGCCGAGGTGTGGGTCAAGGCCGGGGTGCCCTGACGGTGACGTGATCCTCTCCGCTCTGGCGTCCCCATCGGCGGGTGACCCTCAGCAGGGTGGGATGGTGTTCGCCGGTGATTTGGCCCGCGGTAAGTGGGTGACGGCGGTGATCCACACGACGTTCACTTCCGCGTACGGGGCTGGTGGTGCGCCTAGGTCGTGGTTCATGTCTGTCGGGGGGGAGGGCGGCGCAGCCGAGGACGTGGTGGTCCGCAAGGTGTCCGCCCAGATCTCGCCCACCTCTGTCGGCCAGGATGACACTGAGGTCGAGGTCGAGGAGATCCCGGTCCGTGACATGTGGATGGAAGCGTTCGCCCGTGTCGCCGACCTTGGTGTGTCGGCGTGGATCGACGGGTCGATCGACGGGGTAATGGAAGCATCGTGGCGGCGTCCCGATGTGCAGGTCATCGAGGTGGCCCGCATGGTGGTCGAGTCCGGGTACGGTGAATGCGACTTCGCTCTGACCGAGACGGTGCGGGTGGGGCGCTGCTGGGTTACCCGCGGGTTCGCCCATGACCCCGGCGACCTGACGTTGACCGCTGAGGGCCCTAACCCGCCGGTCGTGTCGTGGGGGGCATGGACCTCGGGCCTCACTCACCCGGTAACGGAGTGGGTGGTCGCCAACGACGAGGGCTTCACGGGCTCCTACCACGATGTGACGCTGTTCGGTGGGCTGGTCCTCCAGTCCTACTCCGCCGCCCCCACCGGCACGTCCGCCGACGACCTGGAGAACCGGGCGATCTACGCGGCGGCGCAGGCGTCGTCGTCGCTGTCCGAGTCGCTGTCTGCACAGATCCGTATGGACCTGGTGGCGACGCTGTGGGTTGGGGACCGGGTGCGGGTCGAGATTGACGATGGCCCGTCTCAGATCGCCGCCACATGGCGGGTCGTGTCCAAGACCGTTGATCCTGCGGCCGCGGCGTTCAGTATCGAGCTATCCCCGTGGATGGGGGCGTGATGGCCGGGTCGATCGTCTCTGAGATCGCCGAGGTGAAGCGCCGTGTCCTCACGTTGGAGCGTCGGCTGCGAGATCTGCGGCTCGTCAAGTACCTGCACCAGCTCCTAGATGTCGACATCACCTACGACGGGGCCGGGGAGGTCGAGGACAACGATGTCCTCACCTATGACGCGACCGCTAAGAGGTGGGTGGCTGCGGCTGGTGGCACGGGTGGGGCGTATTCGACGGCGTGCATCAAGGGGGATACGTCGCCGTCCTCGGAGATGCAGTGGGCGTTGGCGTCGTCACCGGGGCTGCTGATGACCGACAACGGATCTGGTGACGGTTTGGTGGTTTCGGCTGCTGGGATCTATTCGGTGGAGGTGACCGCCGATTCGTCGGACGTGTTCGATTTGCGGGTCATTGGGCCTAACTGGCAGTGGGATGGTGAGGACCCTCCGGCGTGCCGTTATCAGTCTGTGATCTATGAGCAGTCCGCCGACGGGGCGAGTAGGCGTGGTGGGTCCGGTGCGATCCAGATGGCGCTCCATGAGGGCGCAGGGATCACGGTGCAGATCGTCGACGCTGTCGACACCGTCTACTGGACGTTGTCGGCGCATCTGGTCTGTGTCGCTGACGTGGTGCCCGGTGACTGTGGTGGCTGACGTGCATCCCGACCGGGGATGCCAGGACATGAGAGGACAGGGGTATGACGTGTGCTGGTGCTAGCTCGACGGTGACCCGCACCCGCGGGGACGACTGGACGGTGGTGGGGACGCTCGGCGGGTCCGGTGACATCACCGGTGTCACGGTCACGTCCCAGATCCGCACTCATGTCGAGTCTTCGACGGTGGTGGCGTCCTGGACGGCGACGGTCACGGATGGTCCGGGGCGTGAGGTGACGCTCACGTTGTCGGACACGTTGACCGCTGCGATCACCCCTGGCCGGTACGTCTATGACGTGCAGGTCGTGGCGGGCGGCGTGACCACCACCTATGGCGCTGGTGCGGTGCTGATTGTCCAAGGGGATGTGACCCGATGACCGACGTGACCTGGAACCCTGCCGGCGACGATGACACGTCGTTCGGGCCGTTGACCGCCCACAACGTGCTGGGTGGCCGTGCCGCTGCCGACGCGCATCCGGCTACGGCTGTCTCCTACGACCACACCGTGTCGGGTCTGGCCGGTGACACAGTGCAGGAAGCGATAGACGAGCTCGCCACTTCCGGTGGTGCGGTTGCGTCGGTGAACGGTGAGACCGGTGTTGTGGTGCTCGACGCCGGTGACGTGGGCGCGGTGCCGACGGCTCGAACGATCACCGCCGGGACCGGGCTGACTGGCGGCGGTGACCTGTCGGCGGATCGGACGCTGACCGTCACCTACGGCACCACGGCGGGCACGGCGGCTGCGGGTGACGACGCCCGGCTCTCTGACGCTCGCACCCCGACGGCGCACGAAGCGTCCCACCATCATGACGGGTCTGATCCGTTGTCGGCCGTGGACGTGGGCGCTGTGCCCGTCGAATCGGTGGGCCTGCTGCCCGGTGAGACGAACCGTGGCACGTGGGATGTCGCCGCCACCTACGCCGTGGGCGATGTCGTGTTCGAGACGGGCTCGGACCTGTACGTCGCTACGGCCCCGTCGACGGGCGATCAGCCGTCGCTCACCCCCGGCTCGTGGGATGTGCTGGACCCGACGGGGCGGCACGTCCGCCTCGGCCCCGGCGCCACGTCCGGCGACTACGGCACGGCGGTCGGCCCCAGTGCCACGTCCGGCGACTACGGCACGGCGGTCGGCCTCAGTGCCACGTCCGGCGACTTCGGCACGGCGGTCGGCCTCAGTGCCACGTCCGGCGACTACGGCACGGCGGTCGGCCTCGGCGCCACGTCCGGCGACTTCGGCACGGCGGTCGGCCCCGGCGCCACCGCCGGTGACAACGAGGTCAACCTCGCCAACACCTACCGGGCGACCCTCGACCCCGGCGACCAGACGACCCCGCTCACGGCGACGATCGCCACCGGCCACGTCGACCTCCCAGAGACCGCCGACGTCACCAACCCGCCCGCAGACCATCAACGGCTCGTCGCCCGCACCGACGGCCTCTACGTCCGCGACGAGACCGGCGCCGAGGTCGGGCCGTTGGGGGCTGGTGGTGCAGTTGAGCCCGGAATGGTGCCGCCAGTTTCGCCGTCCGCCTACGACCAAGAGTATTGGGACATGGCCGACGGGTCCCCGTGGTGGGGACGTGGCACAACCAAGGAACGTCCACCGCAGCGATCAGCGACGGTCGCCTCCTGATGACATGCCAGGCTGCAGCGTCCGGGTACAACCAGCGGGCGCTGCTCACCACGCTGCCCAGTTTCACGTCCGTGTCCACTCGGATCACCGTGGGCGGCGAACTCACCAATCACTCCAACGCTGGGTTGGTGCTGTACAACAGCGGCACCGGACGCATCCTGCAATGGCTGGTACACCTCCACGGCCCAGGCAAGGACCTGGAGCTGCACAGGGCCAACTCGTTCACCTCGTTCGATTCCGCTACGCCGACGACCGGAGTCCCGGCCGGCGTGGGTCACGTGTACCTCAAGCTCACTAATGACGGCGTGAATCTGCGCCGCTGGGTCAGCGATGACGGCGACCGATGGATCATGGTTGGATCGGTGACGTTGGCGTCATGGATCGGCAGCGTGACCGGGGCTGGCGTCGTGGTCGGGCAGGAACACGCAGGGATCGCCGTCACCGCATCGTTCGACTTCCTGAGATTCACATGACCACGGATTGATTGGCACCATGGACCACGACGGCACCATCAAACGTCTACGCCAACGGCTCGACGCAAACCGGGACTACCTCGCCCTCGCCTCCCCGGACCGCCGCACAACAGCGGGCACAGGTCGCACGGCTCACCCGCGAAATCAACGCCCTCATCCGACTGGTGCTCGACCTGCTCGACACCGACGACACAGAAGACTGACCATGCCCTTCACTCGCTCAGCCATGGTCCGTGCGATCCGCACCGCGGCACAGACCGCTATTGGTGCCATCGGTGCCGCCACCCTCGTCGCCCAGGTCGATTGGCCGCTCGTCGCATCCACTGTTGCGCTCGCCACGATCCTCAGCCTGCTCACCTCGCTGACCGGGCTACCCGAGGACGCCGAACGGTGAACGTCATCACCCGCGCCCAATGGGGTGCAGGCCCCAAGCGTGGCAGCGACGTGTCTGCCAAGCTCCCGTGGGGTGAGGTCGTGATCCACACCGAAGCCGGGTCGCAGCGTGCCCCGGCCAGCGAGGGCACCGAGAAGGGCTGGATACGGGCCATCGAAGCGTTCCACGTCGGACCATCGAGGGGCTGGGATGGCATCGCCTACAGCTTCCTCATCGCACCGTCGGGACGGATCTTCGAGGGCCGCGGCTGGGGGCGCTCCGGCGCACACACTGAGGGCCGCAACTCCACCGCTGCCGGGGTCTGCTTCCTTGGGCATGGCGACAAATGGCCCGCCACCGACGCCCAATGGGCCTCGACCCGCTGGCTCATAGGTGAGGGCATCCGGCTCGGCAAGCTCCAACGCCGACCCAAGATCAGCGGCCACAAGGACTACAGCCAGAAGGGCAAGACCTGCCCCGGCACCCTCATCTACCCGCTACTCCAAGCCAAGCTCGCCGGGATCGACGGACCCGCCGGGCCGACCGAACCCACCGGACCATCCACCGAGGACACTGACATGACCGACGCTGACCGCCAGATGCTCGCCGACGCCCTCGCCGAAGCCCGTGCCGCTGGCCTCCGTGCCGCCCACTGCGAGCAGCTCCTCGCCGAGCAAGCCGAGCAGCTCAAACAGTTCTACGGCTCGCTCCGGGGTTGGCTGGTGGCCATCGCAGAGAAGGTGGGTGCCTCCCGAGACGACGCCATCCGCAACGACCCCCACGCCCAACGGTGACCGCCGACGTGGCCCCGTGGCTCATCACCCTGAGGGACTCCGCGATAGCGGTCGGTGCTGTTGCCGGAGCGCTCGTCACCATCGCAGCCGCGGCGAAACTCCCGCTCATCTCCCGACCGATCCGCTGGCTGTGGGCGCACCTCGTCGCTGACCCGCTCGCGACATGGATAGACACCGTCCTCGACCCGCACACCGCACCACTCCACGACCGACTAGAGCGCGTCGAACACGAGGTGCGGACCAACGACGGTTCGTCGCTCCGTGATGTCGCGGACCGCACCGAGGTCGCCATGGCACGACTCGGCAACCAGATTGCCATCGTGTCGGCCGGACTAGACGTGATGATCCGCACCGAATACACCGCTATCCGCTCCGTCGACGCGTCGATCGCTGGCCGGGTGGACGACATCGCCCGACACACCGACACGGCCCGCCGCGGCCCAGACATCGCCCCGGCATGACGCCAGGCAGGGTGCTCGCTGAGCTGATCGCCCTCGACTGGGGATCGTGGGGCAAGGGTGCGACCGTCCCCGAGCTGGTGTCGGCACTGGCCATCGACGGACCCCGGCCTGCCTGCTCCGAGGTGCTCGAGGCGCTCATCTCCCCGAGGTCATCGACCGCTGGCAGGTCCCAGACACCGATTGGCGGCGCAACGACTGGCCAGTGATCGTCCCCATGATCTGACCGGGTTCCCGCCTCCCGGTCAGACGCAAAGGCCCCCGTGCTCCCCATCAGGGGTTGAGCGCGGGGCCTTTTGTCGCGCCAGGGGGTCAGAGTCGCCCGGTCCGCATCGCCCACGCCGCGACCCTCGGCCACGACCACGCCGGGCCACCCGAGACCGTCCAGTCCGGCTCAGGGAGCACACCCCGCGTCCGCCAGTTGCGCGCCGTCTGGGCCTCCACCCTGAGCAGCGCCGCTCGGGTTTGTTTTGCTAATCTCTTGACAAGGTTTGCAGACGTTTGAGAAAGTGTCCGCCATGGCACGACCAGCCGGACACTCCCTCAACCGATGGGCGTGGGACGACCTCCTTCGCTTCACCGGCCTGACCCTCACGGACGTGGCGGGCGGGCCGAGATCCCTGGCACCCTCAGCGGCCTCGTCGGCGGACATCACCGGGCGAGCATTCCCGTCGCCCACCGGATCGCCCGAGTGCTCGACGTTGCCACCCCGGCACCCTCTTCGAGGGCCTCGAGCACGGCACGAGGTCCCCGCCGAGGTGGCCTCATGACCCCCGACCCAGCTCGTCACGGCCGACCAGATCGCGCAGTGGACCCACCTCGGCCGGTCCACCATCTACCGGCTCATCGAGGACAACGACCTCCCCGCCGTGCGCATCGGCCGATCAGTCCGGGTCCGGGTCTGCGACTACGAGGCCTGGGTCTCTGACCACCTGGCGGTGGAGTCATGAGGATCGCCCTCTCATGTTCCGCCGGCTGGTGCGCCGGGACCCTCCTGCTCACCGCCATCGCGGTCTGGCTGCTCACCCGACCCCGAAGACCCTGACCCCTCCGCTCGGATGCCGGGCGAGGGGAGCAGCGAGGTCCCTCCCCTGATGCCTCATTGCTCCCTCTCGCCGGGTGGCCGAGCCCACTGGGTGATGACCCCGGTAGCGCCGGGGCGGAGGCCTTCTTAGGGGTTGACCTCCCCACGCACGCCCGTCCGATCGCATCGGACCTCGGCCATCCGCCACCAAAAAGCAGACGGCCCACCCCACGACCTCACAAGCCGGGGTGGGCCACCTAACCACCTAGGAGCATAGATGCCCCCAGCAACCACCATCCGTGTCGATCTGATGCCAGGCGATCCGTCTCCCGCCATCACCGTCGGGCCTCGCACCAGTCACGGCACCATCACCCTGACACTCGACCTGCCTGGCGCAGTGATCGAGCTGGTGTGCTACGACGGCGAGGGCCTCGTGGAGATCCTCGCTGAGGCCCACGACCAGGCCGCTGCTCGTGTCGCTGGGTTGCCCGCATGACCGCGGCCATCACGTCCCCGATCAGGCCCGCCGACCAGGCCCGAGGCCTCCACTGGCTGGCCCGCTGCCGTGAGTCCCTGCGCGAGGGCCGGACCATCACCGCACACGACCAGGCAATGACCGCACTCGGCCGCACTACCGCTGGAGGCACCCGATGACCGACCTACCCGTCCTCGAGCGCCGACAGCACGGCCGCAACCACAGCTACCGGCTCAACGGTCAGAAGCTCCCAGGCGTCACCACCATCATCGGCGACGGGCTTCCCAAGCCTGCCCTCATCGGCTGGGCCGCCAAGACCATCGCCGAATACGTCGCCGACCGCCTCGACCAGAACGGCGAACACATCACCGCCGACCAGCTCGTGGACGACCTCGCCGAGATCGCCCGGGCCAAGTCCAAGCCGTGGCCCGCCAAGCTCTCCCGCACCAAGGTCGCCGAAGTCCTCAAGGGCGTCCACTGGGAGGACCGCGACCAGGCAGCCAACCGAGGTACCGAGGTCCACCGGATCGCCGAACTCCTCACCCACGGCGAAGAGGTCGAAGTCCCCGAACCGATCTCTGGCCACGTCGACGCCTACATCGCGTTCCTCGATGACTGGCAGCCAACTGACGCCCTCACCGAGGTTGTCATCGGGTCCGCCAAGCACGGGTACTGCGGGACGCTCGACATGATCGCCACCCTCCCGGGTCTCGGCCGATGCTTGGTCGACCTCAAGACCAACCGGTCCGGCCCGTTCGGTGAGGTGGCCCTACAGCTCGCCGCCTACCGCCACGCAGAGGTGGCACTCATCGACAACGAGACGGTCCCCATGCCGCCCGTCGACTGGTGCGGCGTGCTGTGGCTCCGGGCCGACGGCTACGACCTCTACCCCTTCGACGCAGGCCCCGAGCAGTTCAGGAGCTTCTTGTACTGCCAGCAGGTGGGCCGGTTCCTCGCCGCCCAAAAGGACCGGGACCTCGCCGCCAAGCACGACGCCATCACCCCCGCCGACGTCGCCATGGAGGCTGCATCGTGAGCACCGCACTCGTCCCCGCCAGCTCGTTCGACCTGGTGCCACAGGCCGCCAGCCTCGCCGATCAGATCGCCCGCACCGACTTCGCCCCGGCCGGGCTTCGCGGCAAGCCCGAGGCCGTCATGGCCGCCATGCTCACCGGCCACGAGATCGGCATCGGGCCGATGCAGGCCCTCTCGGAGATCTCCGTGATCAACGGGCGCCCGTGCATGTCCGCCAAGCTCATGCGGGCGCTCGTGCATCGGGCCGGCCACGACCTGTGGTTCGAGGTGAAGTCGAACACGAAGGTCACGATCTGCGCCCGCCGGGCCGACTGGCCCGAGGACCGCGTCGCCAAGGTCACCTGGACGATGGACGACGCCAAGGCGGCGGGCCTGGCGGGTGGCCAGAACTACCGGAAGTACCCGCGGGCCATGCTCGCCGCCCGCGCCACCGGGGAAATCTGCCGGGACAACTTCGCCGACGTGCTCGGCGGGATCGGCTACACGCCTGAGGAGCTGTCCGACGGCGACCTCATAGCTGACGGCGACATCGCCATCTCTGGCCGCGTCGACATCGAACCGGACGCTGCACCGACAACGACCCGCAAGGCCAAGCGTGCACCGGCCCGCAGGACCGCACCGGCCAAGGCTGCCGCACCTACGGCCCCGACGTCCGTCACGGTCGAGAACCTGCCCCCGCTCCCCGGCGAGGACGACTACAACGACATCATCGATGCCGAGGTGGTCGATGCCGTCGTAGACCCTGCTGCCATCCAGACCCGCATCGACGGCCTCACCCAAGAGGACCGGGACGACCTCGGGCAATGGTGGAAGCAGGCCGGGATACCGGCGCTGAAGTCCGGCAACATCACCCCCGAGCAGGCCGAACAGATCAACACGGCGATCGACGCCTACAACCCGGCCACCCCGGACCCGGCCGCTCGCAACAAGAAGATGTGGGCGATGGTGGCCGAGGCGTGGCCGTCCGACCCCGACGAGGACCGTGACGAGCTGCGCCGCCACCTGATCCAGACCGTCACCGGCCAGCGCACCAGCTCCTCGAAGGACATGGACGGCGACGAGTGGACCGCCCTCTTCGACGCCCTCGAATCGATCAAGGCCGGCACCCACTCACTGTTCCTGCGTTCCAACGGTGAATGGGAGCTGCGCAAGGCGACGGGCGGTGCGTCGTGATCCTCACCCCGCTGCCCGCTCCCGCCCGCAACGTCCACCCGCTGCGCTCCGACTACGTCGAGGTGTGCTGGACGCCCGTGGTCGGCTCGACGGCCGTGGCACTGCTGCGCCTGCTCCCGGCCATGTGGGCCGAGGCCGTGCCCGTCGAGGTGGCTGACCTGGACTTGGCGCAGCGGTTCCGGGCTCGGCAAGTCCGACCGGGTGCGCCAGACCGCCCAGCGCATCGCCCGGTTCTGTGGTGGCCGCTGGGACCCGTCGTTGCGCCTGCTGGAGGTTCCGACGGCGCTGCCGTCTCTGTCGCCCGGCCAGTTGGCCCGGGTGCCCGAGTGGACACGGGCCCGCCATGAGGCCCTGACGATGGCGGTGGCGTCGTGAACGCCGTGACGTGGCCGCTGGCCTTGCCGCTGATCCTGGCCGTGTGCTTCTACGTGCTCGCCGTGGTCGAGGACCGGGCCGAACGACGAGAGAGGAACGAGCGATGAGCGATGAACGTCCGGGGTGGCATCGCCACCCGAATGGTGGCGGCTGGGTGCAGGACACGGCGTCAGTCGATGACACCGCCTACGTCGGACCGACGCTCAGGTGTCCGGCTCGGCCCGGGTGTACGGCTCGGCCCGGGTGTCCGGCTCGGCCTGGGTGTCCGGCTCGGCCCAGGTGTCCGGGACCGCTGAGGTATACGGGAACGCTCGGGTGTTCGGGGCCGCTTGGGTGTTCGGGGCCGCTCGGGTGTCCGGGTCCGCTTGGGTGTACGGGGCCGCTCGGGTGTCCGGGGACGCTGAGGTGTTCGGGAACGCTCAGGTGTTCGGGGACGCTCAGGTGTTCGGGGACGCTGAGGTGTTCGGGAACGCTCAGGTGTACGGGAACGCTCGGGTGTCCACGTCCCGACATGTCCTGACGGTCGGCCCGATCGGGTCCGAGGACCAGACCCTGACCTTGTTCCGCGCTGAGACGGGGTACTGGGTGAGTGTCGGGTGCTGGCACCCGGACGGGGCAACCCTCGATGACCTGACCGCTGAGGTGCAGCGTCGAGCACCGGACCATGCGGATGAGTACGAGGCCGCGATGGCGTTGTGTCGTGTGCGGATCGCTGAATGGGAGAAGCGATGAGCGAGACCGACGACCTGACGACCCGTGCCCGTCGGCACGCGGAGACGCACCCGGAGTCCCGGGAACTGATCGAGGAGCTGCTGGAGGAGCTGCTGGAGGCGGTCGTCCGGTGGGCGTGCTTCGCCGCCCCGTCCCCCGTCCCGCCGTGGCCGGATGGCGTCCTGCGAGACGCCGCCAACCGGCTGCGCTGGATAGCCAACTCCGGCTACATCGAGGACCCGGGAATCAAGCGAATCATCCGCAGTTGGGCCGACGAACTGGACGCCACCCTCGTCCCGCCGTGGCCGGGTGCGGTGCTGTCCGGGCTGACGGACGAGGACGGGGTGCCGACGTGGCTCGCCCAGGCCGGGCAGGTGCGCGGCGAACAGGTGCGGTTCGGCCCTCACGGCGCTTGGTGGCCCAACACGGTTGACGACTTCGACCCTGACAACGACTTCGTTGAGGACCGGTGGGTGGAGGTGCGTGCTCCCCGGGCCGTGCCCGTGCCGGAGACCGAGCGGGTGCAGGCGTGGGAGGCGGTCGGGCGACGGTGGCCTGACGGTCGCACCGTCTGGAAGGTGACGCACTCCGTCGAGGGCGTCATCGCCTGGGACAACGGAGGCGAGGCCCTGGACGTCATGTTCTCCGCTGATGGCACGGTCGAGGTGCTGAAGGACGGCGACCGGTGAAGCGCACGACGAAGCGCAGGCTCTCGACTGTGATCGGCTGCGTGCTCGGCGGGGTCACCTTCACCGGCCCGTTGGCGGGTGCGGTGCTGTCTGACTGGCAGTGCCGCCGGGGCGCGGTGTGTGAGGCGCAGACTGACCGGTGGATGACGGCAGGTCTGTCGACTGAGCGGTGTGACCGTCCAGTGGTGGAGGTCGAGTCGTGAGCGCCGTGGAGCTAGCCACCAAGCAGTGCAGTTCGTGCGGCGAGGCGAAGCCGCTATCGGAGTTCCACCGCAACGCGAAACACAAGGACGGCCTGACATACGCCTGCAAGCAGTGTAACGGGGCGAAGGTCAAGGCGAGCGCCCAACGTAGGCGCGCTGAGATGGGGGTGACGGCGTGGCTGGAGGACAGGGCCGCCACGGTTCGTGAGAGCCGCAAGCGGACAGGCAACGCCGCGGGGAAGAGGTACGCGAGGGCCAGGAGACGTGCGGTCAAGGAGCTGATCGAGGCACACCGCGCCGAGTTCGATCAGAGGATGAGGGTCGCACGGTACGAGATTGACCGGGAGGTCGAGTCGTGACCGCCGTAGCGGACGCCATCGGGCGTGGGCAATGGGACTGGTGGATCGTGGCGGTGATGGTCCTGGTGGTGGCCGGGGTGAACGTATGGGGGGTGCTCACGCGTGGGCCGCTCCACGACGACGAGCAGGAGACGCAGCGATGAGCGATGAGCAACAACAACAAGGAGAAGGCAAAGTGAGCAACGTAACGATTGATGGCGTCGAGTACGCACCGGTCCGCCCTGTGGGTGGTGAGGTGCGGATCGTGATCGGCCAGCGTGGCTGGGTGTGGGTCGGGTACTACCGCCACGAGAACGAGGTGGTCACCTTGACCGGTGCACGCACCATCCGCCGGTGGGGTACGTCTGTTGGGTTGGGTGAGCTTGCGGCTGGGCCGTTGGGTGAGACTGTCCTGGACCCTACTGGGATCGTGGAGATTCATGAGTTGGCGGTGGTGGCGACGATCCACGCTGATGCTGAGGCGTGGTCGGGGCATCTCGGATGACCGGGCGAGGTGTGCTGTCCGTTGTGGAGGACTCTGGCGGCTACGGCGACGGCGACGGCGACGGCGACGGCGACGGCTACGGCGACGGCGACGGCGACGGCTACGGCAACGGCGACGGCAACGGCTACGGCAACGGCGACGGCGACGGCTACGGCTACGGCTACGGCTACGGCTACGGCTACGGCTACGGCCACGGCTACGGCTACGGCCACGGCGACGGCGACGGCTACGGCGACGGCTACGGCTACGGCAACGGCAACGGCGACGGCGGCCGAGCATGACCACCCAGGAATGCCCGACGTGTGGTCCGGTCCCTGACGTGGAGCTGTACGGCATCGAGTACCCCGAGGTCTACGACGGGGTGCTGTTCTGGGCGCACGGCAAGTGCGGTACGGCGTGGCCCCGCAATGCGGACTGGGAAGCGTCGGTGGCTGCTGCCAGGGCGCACAACGAGAGGGGTGAGGGGTGAGTAGATCGAGTGTTGTCCCGTGGTTGATCTCGTGGTACACGCACCGCCCACTCTCAGAGTTCGAGCTGCACTCCCCTTGGTGGGTGTCTGGGTACGCCGACCCGAATGGTGTTCTGGTCGCCACCGAGCGGACCGTCCAGGTGATCGCGTGGGCGAAGCGGGAGGCGTCGTGAGCGGGTGGCGTGACGATGCGGCGTGTCGTGGCACGGGTGCAGCAGTGTTCTTCTCTCGTGACCCGTTGGCTGAGGCGGCAGCGGTCAGGGTCTGTCACGGGTGCCCGGTGATGTCGGAGTGTCGTGACTGGGCGCTCGACCATGAGACTCTGGTCCCGCTCAACGATCAGTTCGGGGTGTGGGGTGGTCTGACGCATGAGCAGCGCCGAGCTGCGCTGGGGGCCGCCTCGTGACCGCCGTGCTGCACCAGGTCGATGACGAGTTCGGCACCGCCGCGTGGCGCACGGATCGTGTCGTGACCGACGGTCAACGGGCGATGGTCGACGCGTGGACATGGGCCGGAGAGGTGGAGAGATGACGACAGTCCAGAGCCTCCACCGCAATGCCGAAACGGTCGTAGACCTGCTGGTCGACTGCGGCCCGCTCACCAAAGGCCAGATCTCAGAGAAGCTGGCATGGCCTGTCGGTCGAGTCGAGAACGCACTGCGCTACGCCCGGGACGAACTGTGCCCGGACCTTGACCTTGCCATCCCGTCACCCACCCCCGGCGACGGCTGGCGCTACCAGGTCACCACCGAGTGGCAGCCAGTCGAGGCTGGTGCCTCCCATCAGCTCGGGCACGTCGAGTCCAGGCTGCGGACGATCCACCGCGACGTGGGGCTGATCCTGCCGCATGTACCCAAGGGCTCCCGCGAGTGGCGACGAGCGAACTTCCTCAACAAGCACCTGGCCCACATGCTGGGCACCCTCAAGGAGATCAACGATGGCGAAGGGTAAGCAAGCCGCGCTCTCAGTGCAGCGGCGATACGAGGCGGCCGTCGAGCACATCGACCGGCTGACGACCGAGCTGGTCGATGCCAAGCAGCGAGCACGGGACCTCAGGGACACGGCCGCCAGGGTGCCGGCAATGGAAGCCCGGATGGTCGAACTACAGCGCCAGGTCGACGCTATGGAGTCGACCGGCATGGCCAAGTTGCGGGCAGCTCACGCAACCGATTTGTCCGCCATCTCGACGGAGCTCGACCGTGCGATTGATGAGCTTGCCGCTCTCGTGGCAGTGAACTTCAAGACGGCCGACTTCAAGGCCCCGCAGACGCTGATAGACGCCATTAGTGCGGGCGGTGCTCGGTGGGCACCCGTGAGGGCCGCACTGCACCCGGGGAGGATCAACAGGGAAGCCCGGCGCGTTCTGGCGTCCGACCGCCGACTCCGGGTGGTCGACCATGAACTGGTAGTGCAAGAGAACGGACGAACTGACGTGGAGAATCATCGGCGCACGGTAGGTGCTGCCACAGGGGTGATGCATTGATGACCGACCTGATCCTCGGGGTCGACCCCGGCAAGACCGGCGCCCTCGCCGTGCTGCACCCTCAGCTCGGGCTTCTCGACGTGCACGACATGCCAGAGGCGACCGGGCACCCGCTCGGCGCCCTGGTGGCCGACATGGTGCGGGACTACGCACCCGACGAGTTCGCCTTGGCCGTGGTGGAGAAGGTGCACGCCATGCCCCGACAGGGCGTGTCCAGCGTGTGGACGTTCGCTGAGGGCCACGGTGCCGTGTTGGGTGCGTTGGGTGCGCTCGGTGTGCCGGTGCGGCTGGTGCCGCCCAGCACGTGGAAGAAGGCGCTGGGTCTGTCGGCCGACAAGAACGCCAGCCGTCAGCGGGCGATCGAGACGTGGCCCGAGCATGTGCGGACGTTCGCCCGGGTGCGAGACGACGGCCGGGCCGAGGCTGCGTTGCTGGCCCTGTTCGGGGCGACGCCATGACCCCCGTCGAGTTCGGTGAAGCTCTCGGCTGGCCGCGGCTGTTCCGCAAGGGGAAGCTGTGCTGGGTGTCCGACAGCGGCACGACGGTGTCGATCGGCACGCACGGTACGAAGGTGCGGGTCACGCACCGGCTCACCGCTGAGGAGTGGTGGGTGCCGTGCGACGCGGTGGGCCTCGGGTTCGTGTGGGCGTTCGACGCGGATCGGGGGGCGGCGTGACCGCGCACGAACGGTTGGACCTCGATGCGATCGACCCGACGTGCATCGACTCGGTGACAGGCGACAGCCTGATCGCCGAGCTGCGCCGCACCCGGGAGGCGATGGAGTGGCTCAGCCGCTCCTACGGCCGACTGGTCCACAACCAGATCGCCGTCTGGCTCGCCGTGATCCAGGAAGAACCCGCCGAGGCCGCCCAGTGGATGGCCAACGGCGTGGACCAGTGGATCGACACCGGGGACATGGCGGAGGACCCGTGGGCGTACGACTGGCGGAAGTTCTGGCAGTCCCGCGACTTCGAGGGCAAGCCGCAGAAGCCCTGCATGGTCTGCGGCGACCCGGCGACCACCTTCGGGGCAGGGATGGCCGCTTGCGGGACTCGCCACTGGCGGGCGCTCAAGGGCGAACTGAGCGACGAGCAGTGCGGTCTCTGCAACGAGGTGCGGGTCTGCGCCCACGATCTGGACGGGTCGCCCGTGTGCGCCGACTGCTGGCCTGGTGACCGCCTGATGGCCGACCGCCGGGAGGCGTGGCGGGTGCGGATGGTCGGGGATGAGGCCCAGCCGTGAGCACCCCGTACTACTCCGACGAGCGGGTGACCCTGTACCACGGGGACTGCCGCGAGGTCGACGCGTGGCTGGCCGCCGACGTGCTCGTGACGGATCCGCCGTATGGGGTGGCTTGGGAGGCGCGCGGCATGGCGAGCAGTCCAAGCCTGCGCGCCACGTCCACGCAGTCGATCGCGGGCGACGAGTCGACAGAGATAAGGGACTGGGCTCTCGCCGCGTGGGGTGCTGGTCGCCCTGCCGCCGTGTTTGGGTCATGGCGGGAAGCTCGCCCTGACGGCACCCGCCATCGCCTCATCTGGCATAAGGCGGGACGGAAGCCTGGCATCACCCAGGCGCCGTGGTTTCCGGCGGACGAGGAGATCTACATCATCGGCGCCGGATGGACCGGCAAGCCCGGGCCGACGGTCATCACCACAACCGAGTGGAGGGACCAAGAACCGAAGCGGGTCGGCCACCCCACCCCCAAGCCGATCGACCTCATGGAGTCGCTTCTCGCCAAGTGCCCACCCGGCACAGTGGCCGATCCGTTCGCCGGTAGTGGGTCCACCCTCGTCGCAGCGAAGCGCCTCGGCCGTAAAGCCATCGGTGTGGAGCTGGACGAACGGTATTGCGAGATAGCGGCGAAGCGGCTGGCGCAAGGCGTCCTCGACTTCGGGGCCTCGGCGTGATCCGCGCTCTGATCGACGCCCGACGTGCCACCAGCGCCCCGCACGTGCCTCGCAGGTGCCCCGTGTGCTGGCCCCCAGACGTGCTCGAGCGGGTGTTCCCCGCCGACCAGTGCGACTGGGAGTACGTGGCGCAGCGTGAGGGCGGCCGCCGACCGGCGACCGATCGACGACGAAAGGAACGTGACGTGATCCCATCCCTGCAACTGGTGGCCTACGAGCCCCCCGTCCCGGAGCCGATGGCGTGGCAGGACCGCGGCGCGTGCCGTGGCGCCGACCCCGACCTGTTCTTCCCGACGAAGAACCGCACGGCCCACGCGGCGAAGCGGATCTGTGCGGTGTGCGAGGTGCGGGCCGAGTGCCTGGCCTACGCGCTCGACAACGAGCCGCTCGGCGTGTGGGGCGGCATGTCCCCGGTCGGAGCTCGGCCGTGAAGGCGCCGTTCCCGTGGTTCGGCGGCAAGCGCAAGGTGGCGACAGAGGTGTGGTCTGCGTTGGGTGACGTAGACAACTACGTCGAGCCGTTCGCCGGTTCCTTGGCCGTGCTCCTCGAGCGGCCGACGTGGCACAAGGGGTCGACGTCGACGGTCAACGACGCTGACCGGTTCGTGTCGAACTTCTGGCGTGCGCTCGCAGCGGACCCGGAGGGAGTGGCCGCCCACGCTGACTGGCCGGTGAACGAGGCGGATCTGGAGGCCCGTCACCTGTGGCTCGTCACGTCAGGCAGGGAGCGGGTCAATGCGCTCGCATCCGATCCCGACTTCTTTGACGTGAAAGTAGCCGGGTGGTGGGTGTGGGGTATCTGCTCGTGGATCGGGTCGGGGTGGTGCGCGGGCTCTGGCCCGTGGATGCTCGACGATGACGGACGACTGAGCAAGCTCCCCCACCTCGGCGACGCCGGGCGGGGGATCAAACGCCAGCGCCCCCACCTCGGCGACGCCGGGCAGGGGATCAACCGCCAGCTCCCCCACCTCGGCGACGCCGGGCGGGGGATCAACCGCAAGCTCCCCCACCTCGGCAACGCCGGGCAGGGGATCAACCGCCAGCTCCCCCACCTCGGCGACGCCGGGCAGGGGATCAACCGCAAGCTCCCCCACCTCGGCGACGCCGGGCAGGGGATCGAGGAGTACCTGCATGGACTGGCCCGGGTGTTGCGGGGCGTTCGGGTGTGCTGCGGCGACTGGTCGCGTGTCGTCACGAACGGTGCACTCGCCTACGGGTCAACTGTGGGTGTGTTCCTCGACCCGCCGTATCTGGGTGACGTGCGGACCTCAGATCTCTACTCGGTCGACGATCACACAATCGCGCACGAGGTGCGCGATTGGTGCATCGACAACGGGGACAACCCTCGGTATCGGATCGTGCTAGCTGGGTATGCCGCAGAACACGACGACCTCATGCCCGACTCGTGGAGGCGTCACAGGTGGAGTGCGTCTGCGGCCTACAGCACCACGGCGAGCGCCGTACGGCATGACGGTAACCACGCCAACAGGTCGACGGAGGTGTTGTGGTTCTCGCCACATTGCCTCTCGGGCCAGATGCCAACGTTGTTCGGGACCTCGGCGTGAGCGGCGACCGAATCAGGGTGCGTGCCGAGGCCGGTCTCGTCTCCAACCCAGTGCTGGTGCCGGTGTGGCCGGAGGCGGCGTGTCGTGGCAGCGGCCTCGACTGGTTCCCGCCCCGTCACGACCTGCGGGCTGAGGCCGCTGCGATCAACGTGTGCCGCACCTGCCCGCACCAGGCCGAATGTCTGGCGTGGGCGATCGAGCACGACGAGCGCGGCATCTGGGGTGGCACGACCGACCGGGAACGGTTGCGGGCCAAGATCCGGGGCAAACGTCCGATCCGTCACGGCACGGAGGCGGGTGCGGTGGAGCATCGACGCCAGGGCATCCCGACGTGTGACGAGTGCGCTACGGCTCGGCTCGCTGCTGAGCGGGCAAGGCGGGCAAGGCGGCAAGCGCAGGAGCCGGATGGGTGAGTATGCCCCAGGCCGCCCACGAACTCGAACCCCTCCACGTCCTAGAGGAGCAGGCCGCCGCCGAAGGACTGACGGCACGGCCCAGCCGGACCCGCCAAGACGTACCCCACGACACCGACGCCGAACTCGGCGTGCTCGGCGTCATGCTCTGGTCCACCAACGCAGCCGACACCATCCTCGAACTCGGCCTGGACCCCGAACACCTGCCCCACCTGCGCCCCGATCATCCACTCGGCCCCGTACAAGAAGGGCGTGGCCGAAGCCAAGCGAGCCGTGGCCCGAGCGAAGGAAGGCATGGACCGAGATGACGCGTGACGTGCTGAACATTCTGTCCCTCGGGGCGGGGGTGCAGTCCACAACGGTCGCCCTCATGTCCGCCTACGGAGAACTCCCGAAGTTCGATGCGTGCATCTTCGCTGACACCGGATGGGAACCCGCCGAGGTCTACGCCCACCTGGCAAAGCTCACGACGGAGTTGGAGGCTCACGACATCCCCGTCCTCACGGTTTCGGCGGGCAACATCTACGAGGACCACATCAACCCTCAACACGAGCACCTGTTCATTCGCAACCCCAGGAACCACCCCGAGAACCTCGGGAAACAGCGGTCCTTCATCCCCTTCTTCATAAAGACGCCCACGGGTGGGCAGGCGGTGTCCCTGGGTGATGAGGTCGCGCCCGACGAACCCACCGCTGCCACGACGGGCGAGTGGACTCCTGGCAGGACGCGCCGCACCTGCACCAAGACCTACAAGATCGAGCCCGTTGAGAAGAAGATCCGGGAGTTGCTGGGGTTGAAGCCGAGGCAGCGGTGGCCGCTACATCACGCCGTCAACCAGTCCTTCGGCATCTCGTGGGATGAGACCGAGCGGATGAGCGACCCTGCCCACGCCTGCATCGAGCACCTCTACCCCCTTGTGGACCAGAAGATGGACCGGGATGGCTGCCACGCATGGATGGAGCGTCACGGATGGACGGCCCCCGAGTCGGCCTGTATCGGCTGCCCATTCCACCGGGACGACGAGTGGCGACGGCTCCGAGACCACGCGCCCGACGAGTGGGAGCAGGCGGTCCACTTCGATGAGGCGTTCCGGGAGCGGCAGCGCGCCGGTCTCCTCCCGATGGTGGGGGAACCCTATGTCCACGACTCGCGGGTCCCACTCCGGGAAGCCAACATTGAGGAGTACCGGGATGGGATCTACCCCCTGTTCGGGGAGGACTGCTCGGGATTCTGCGGGACATGAACAGACAGGACCAAGATGACTGACCAACTCAAGCGCAGCCACACGCTTCAGGCGGTGGCGTCGTGAACCGGCCGGTGGAGGTGTCCCGTGCCGACCTCGGCCACCTCATCGAACTGGCCATGTTGGCGACGGACCGCACCCCCGACGAACAAGCCGTCCTCCAGCGCGCCATCACCACCGGCGCCCACCACGACCTCTGGACCGACGGGAAGGGCGCGTGACGATCACAGACACCGACGACCTCCCTGACGACATCCTCGAGGACCAGGCCGCCGCCGAAGGACTGACGGCACGGCCCAGCCGGACCCGCCAAGACGTACCCCACGACACCGACGCCGAGATCGGCGTCCTCGGGGTGATGCTCTACTCGATGACCGCAGCCGAGACCGTCCTCGGTCTCGGCCTTGAGCCCGAGCACTTCTACGCCCCGCGGCATCAAGCGATCTACACCGCCATCTGTGAGACCGTCGCCGCCGGCGAGCAACCCGATCCGGTCACCGTCCCACCGAGAGGCAACGGCAGCTTCGACGGGCGCGACCTCCTGTCGATAGTCACCCACGCTCCCCTGTCGACCAGCGCACCCGCCTACACCCGGCGGATCATCCACACTGCCCGGTTGCGGGCGCTGCTCAGCGGGGCGCTAGAAGCGGCCAACTCGGCCCGCAACGGCGACCTAGACACCAGCCTCGCCCAACTCCAGCGCCTCGCAGCCGCCCAACCCGCCGACGACGCCGGGACCACCTGGACCCCCGTCGACCTCGCAGCCGTCATCGACGGCGATGGGCCACCCGAGCCCACCATGCTCGCCCGCGACGACGGCCACCAGCTCCTCTACGCGGGGCGGGTCCACGCGTTCAACGCCGAATCCGAATCGGGCAAGAGCTGGCTGGCATGCGCCGCCGCCGCCGAGCGTCTCACCGAAGGCGAACACGTCATCTACCTCGACTTCGAAGACCACGCCACGGGCATCGTCGGCCGACTCCGGGCCCTCGGCGTGGACCGTGACGCCATCATCGGCCGACTCCACTACGTGCGCCCAGACGACCCGATCGACCCGGTGGCCATCGCCGCACTAGAGCGGCTCCTGATCGACCACCAACCAACCCTGGCCATCGTGGATGGCGTCACAGAGGTGATGGTACAGAACGGGTGGTCGATCAACGACAACGACGACGCCGCCAAGTTCCTCCTGGCGCTCCCCGACGGATCGCCCGTCACGGATGCGCCGTCGTGCTCATCGACCACGTGCCCAAAGACAAGGAGGCCAGAGGCCGGTACGGCATCGGGGCCCAACACAAGCTGGCCGGGGTGGATGGGGCTGTGTACCGCCTGGAGGTCACCCAACCGTTCGGGCTCGGCCGCACCGGCACCAGCCGGATCACCGTCGCCAAGGACCGGCCAGGCCACGTCCGTGGCTTCGCTTCTGGCGGTGAGACGAGTCGGGACGTTGCAGCTCACCTCACGGGCCGACGGTGATGTGTCGCTAGCCATCTTGTGCCCCGAGTCAGACACACCAATAAGGACCCGCCCGACCACTCTCATGGAGCAGGTTGCAGCGGCAATCCAAACCCTAAATGACTCCGGTGTTTACCCAACTCGCAATGGCATATTGGCGGACGTGTCAGGCAAAAAGAAGTGGGTGGCCGAAGCGCTCCGGCTCCTGATCGAGGAGGGGCATGTGACGACCCGGCCCGGCCCGAACCGATCCCAGCTCCACACCCTGACCAAGCCCTACGTCGTGCCCCAGTCCCCCCGATCCGACCTCACCGAGGAGTTCTAGCCTGTGGATAACTGCCCTCAAATCCCTCCATAACCCAGGTGGGTCCCGGTGGGTCCCAGTGGGTCCCGGACCCACCTGGTGTGGGCTCGTCCCGGGTGGGTCCCGTCACGGTGGGGTTGGGGTCTGAAGACCCCACCGAGGGACCCACCCAGGGACCCACCCAGCCGCCCACTACCCCCACCCAAAAAACTCAGGTGGGTCCCGGTGGTTGGGACCCACCTGCACTGTGGCCGGGATTCGACCCATCGAGGCGGAGTCCATACGGCGACGCCTGGCGTGATGTATGGTCGAGGCTCAACGACTCGTGGACGCCGATGCCCGAGATCGTCGCCGCTGTAGCGACGGCGCACGACCTGCAAACAAAAACTGTAAGCGGCATGATCCGCGAGGCCGGGAACAACGGGCACCTGATAATCCGAGGCCGGTACTCCCGTAAATCCGATACCCGGATGATTCGGCGCAACCCACAGGCGGCAGCATGAACAACTCCGACCGAGCCAGGATCATTCTCAATATAGAAATAGCGGCCAACTGGCTAAACACCATCCCGCATGACATAAATGCAATCGTGGCCGAGAAGCACCGCCAAGCCCGAGCACAAGCGTCGATCCGCTCCGGCAGCGACGGCCGAGCACCCAAGGGCAGCCACTCCGACCCGACAGGCTCAGCGGTGATGGCCTCTGCTGAGTCGATCGCCGACGCCGACGAGTGGACCCGAGAAGCAGACGCAGCCCTCGCCCTACTCGATGAGACCATGGCATGGCTCCTCACCGCATGCAGCCGAGTCCAGCGCGCAGGACTCCGGCCAGAGCCACCACTAGCCCAACCCAAGCGGCAGGCCTGCGCCAACTGTGCCCGCTTCGGGCTCGACGTCGACCTGGCCGACAGCGGCGGTCGTCTGTGCGGCCAGTGCAAGACCTTCCGCCGCAACCACAAGGTCATGCCCCATGAGGCGATCTGTCGGGCATGGGCCAACGGCACCAGCCGCATCACGCCGGGCCTGATCGCTGAGGCCAAAGCCCACGCACAACGCAAACGCCGAGCCTCGTAGCCTCGTGGTACTTGCAATGCGCTGACCTGCATGATAGGTCTACAGCAGTTGAGTGCGACCCGTGGCCCTGCGCCCGGGTCGCTCTTGCGTTACCGGGGAGGCTGACCGAATGGTCCACCCGCTCAAGTCCCACGCTCGGCGCAAGCTCATAGCTCACGTTCGGGCGACGCAACCGTGCTGCCACCTGTGCGGTCTGCTCATCGACCTCGACGCTGACCACCAGCGGGCACCGCTCGGATCAGCACTCGATGAGCTGGTACCTCGTGCTCATGGCGGGTCATGCACTGACCCTGCCAACGTGCGGCACGCCCACCGGCTGTGCAACAGCATCCGAGGGACCAAGACGATCACACCTGACCTGCGCAGACGCTGCCACGCTGCGGTGATCGAGGTCCTGCAACCGTCCGTCGTGCGCCGGAGCTGGTGACGGGGCCACCGTTTCTTTGGTTATCCACAGGGCGCCCGGA
>JADJDU010000023.1 GCA_016702505.1 Microthrixaceae bacterium | reverse complement strand
AGGCGGGTGCGGTGGAGCATCGACGCCAGGGCATCCCGACGTGGACGGAGAGTGCGCCGGCTCGGCTCGCTGCTGAGCGGGCAAGGCGGGCAAGGCGGCAAGCGCAGGAGCCGGATGCTGGTGGTATGCCCCAGGCCGCCCACGAACTCGGAACCCTCCCACGTCCTAGAGGAGCAGGCCGCCGCCGAAGGGCTCGATCCCACGGCCCAGCCGGACCCGCCAAGACGTACCCCACGACACCGACGCCGCAATCACCCGGCGTGTCGGCGTCATGCTCTGGTCCACCAACGCAGCCGACACCATCCTCGAACTCGGCCTGGACCCCCCGAACACCTGCCCCACCTGCGCCTGGATCATCCACTCGGCCCCGTACAAGAAGGGTGGCCGAAGCCAAGCGAGCCGTGGCCCGAGCGAAGGGAAGGCATGGACCGAGATGACGCGTGACGTGCTGAACATTCTGTCCCTCGGGGCGGGGGGAAGTCCACAACGGTCGCCCTCATGTCCGCCACGGAAACTCCCGGAAGTTCGATGCGTGCATCTTCGCTGACACCGGATGGAACCCGCCGAGGTCGCCCACCTGGCAAAGCTCACGACGGAGTTGGAGGCTCACGACATCCCCGTCCTCACGGTTTCGGCGGGCAGCATCTACGAGGACCACATCAACCCTCAACACGAGCACCTGTTCATTCGCAACCCCAGGAACCACCCCCGGAGAACCTCGGGAAACAGCGGTCCTTCATCCCTTCTTCATAAAGACGCCCACGGGTGGGCAGGCGGTGTCCTGGGTGATGAGGTGCGCCCGACGAACCCACCGCTGCCACGACGGGCCGAGTGGACTCCTGGCAGGACGCGCCGCACCTGCACCAAGACCTACAAGATCGAGGCCCGTTGAGAAGAAGATCCGGGAGTTGCTGGGGTTAAAGCCGAGGCAGCGGTGGCCGCTACATCACGCCGTCAACCAGTCCTTCGGCATCTCCGTGGGATGAGACCGAGCGGATGAGCGACCCTGCCCACGCCTGCATCGAGCACCTCTACCCCTTGGTGGGCCAGAAGATGGACCGGGATGGCTGCCACGCATGGATGGAGCGTCACGGATGGACTTGCCCCCGGTCTGGCCTGTATCGGCTGCCCATTCCACCGGGACGACGAGTGGCGACGGCTCCGAGACCAAGCGCCCGACGAGTGGGAGCAGGCGGTCCACTTCTGATGAGGCGTTCCGGGAGCGGCAGCGCGCCGGTCTCCTCCCGATGGTGGGGGAACCTATGTCCACGACTCCGCGGGTCCCACTCGGGGAAGCCAACATTGAGGAGTACCGGGATGGGATCTACCCCCTGTTCGGGGAGGACTGCTCGGGATTCTGCGGGACATGAACAGACAGGACCAAGATGACTGACCAACTCAAGCGCAGCCACGCTTCAGGCGGTGGCGTCGTGAACCGGCCGGTGGAGGTGTCCCGTGCCGACCTCGGCCACCTCATCGAACTGGCCATGTTGGCGACGGACCGCACCCCGACGAACAAGCAGCCCTCGACCGCGCCATCACCACCGGGGCGCACCACGACCTCTGGACCGACGGGAAGGGCGCGTGACGATCACAGACACCGACGCCACCCCTGACGACATCCTCGAGCACCAGGCCGCCGCCGAAGGACTGACGGCACGGCCCAGCCGGACCCGCCAAGACGTACCCTACGACACCGACGCCGAGATCGGCGTCCTCGGGGTGATGCTCTACTCGATGACCGCAGCCGAGACCGTCCTCGGTCTCGGCCTGAAGCCCCGAGCACTTTACGCCCCGGGCATCAAGCGATCTACACCGCCATCTGTGAGACCGTCGCCGCCGGCGAGCAACCCGATCCGGTCACCGTCCCACCGAGAGGCAACGGCAGCTTGACGGGCGCGACCTCCTGTCGATAGTCACCCACGCTCCCTGTCGACCAGCGCACCCGCCTACACCCGGCGGATCATCCACACTGCCCGGTTGCGGGCGCTGCTCAGCGGGGCCTAGAAGCGGCCAACTCGGCCTCGCAACGGCGACCTGAACACCAGCCTCGCCCAACTCCAGCGCCTCGCAGCCGCCCAACCCGCCGACGACGCCGGGACCACCTGGACCCCCGTCGACCTCGCAGCCGTCATCGACGGCGATGGGCCACCGAGCCCACCATGCTCGCCCGCGACGACGGGCACCAGCTCCTCTACGCCGGGCGCGTCCACGCGTTCCAACGCGGAGTCTGAATCGGGCAAGAGCTGGCTGGCATGCGCCGCCGCCGCCGAGCGTCTCACCGAAGGGGCGAACACGTCATCTACCTCGACTTCGAAGACCACGCCACGGGCATCGTCGGCCGACTCCGGGCCTCGGCGTGGACCGTGACGCCATCATCGGCCGACTCCACTACGTGCGCCCAGACGACCCGATCGACCCGGTGGCCATCGCCGCACTAGAGCGGCTCCTGATCGACCACCAACCAACCCTGGCCATCGTGGATGGCGTCACAGAGGTGATGGTACAGAACGGGTGGTCGATCAACGACAACGACGACGCCGCCAAGTTCCTCCTGGCGCTCCCCCGACGGATCGCCCGTCACGGATGCGCCGTCGTGCTCATCGACCACGTGCCCAAAGACAAGGAGGCCAGAGGCCGGTACGGCATCGGGGCCCAACACAAGCTGGCCGGGGTGGATGGGGCTGTGTACCGCCTGGAGGTCACCCAACCGTTCGGGCTCGGCCGCACCGGCACCAGCCGGATCACCGTCGCCAAGGACCGGCCAGGCCACGTCCGTGGCTTCGCTTCTGGCGGCGAGAATCGCTAAGCATCTTGTGCCCCCGAGTCAGACACACCAATAAGGACCCGCCCGACCACTCTCATGGAGCAGGTTGCAGCGGCAATCCAAACCCTAAATGACTCCGGTGTTTACCCAACTCGCAATGGCATATTGGCGGACGTGTCAGGCAAAAAGAAGTGGGTGGCCGAAGCGCTCCGGCTCCTGATCGAGGAGGGGGCATGTGACGACCCGGCCCGGCCCGAACCGATCCCAGCTCCACACCCTGACCAAGCCCTACGTCGTGCCCCAGTCCCCCCGATCCGACCTCACCGAGGAGTTCTAGCCTGTGGATAACTGCCCTCAAATCCCCTCCATAACCCAGGTGGGTCCCGGTGGGTCCCAGTGGGTCCCGGACCCACCTGGTGTGGGCTCGTCCCGGGTGGGTCCCGTCACGGTGGGGTTGGGGTCTGAAGACCCCACCGAGGGGACCCACCCAGGGACCCACCAGCCGCCCACTACCCCCACCCAAAAAACTCAGGTGGGTCCCGGTGGTTGGGACCCACCTGCACTGTGGCCGGGATTCGACCCATCGAGGCGGAGTCCATACGGCGACGCCTGGCGTGATGTATGGTCGAGGCTCAACGACTCGTGGACGCCGATGCCCGAGATCGTCGCCGCTGTAGCGACGGCGCACGACCTGCAAACAAAAACTGTAAGCGGCATGATCCGCGAGGCCGGGAACAACGGGCACCTGATAATCCGAGGCCGGTACTCCCGTAAATCCGATACCCGGATGATTCGGCGCAACCCACAGGCGGCAGCATGAACAACTCCGACCGAGCCAGGATCATTCTCAATATAGAAATAGCGGCCAACTGGCTCAACACCATCCCGCATGACATAAATGCAATCGTGGCCGAGAAGCACCGCCAAGCCCGAGCACAAGCGTCGATCCGCTCCGGCAGCGACGGCCGAGCACCCAAGGGCAGCCACTCCGACCCGACAACGCCGACGAGGTGGACCCGAGAAGCAGACGCAGCCCTCGCCCCTACTCGATGAGACCATGGCATGGCTGCCTCACCGCCTGCAGCCGAGTCCAGCGCAGGACTCCGGCCAGAGCCACCACTAGCCCAACCCAAGCGGCAGGCCTGCGCCAACTGTGCCCGCTTCGGGCTCGACGTCGACCTGGCCGACAGCGGCAGTCGTCTGTGCGGCCAGTGCAAGACCTTCCGCCGCAACCACAAGGTCATGCCCCATGAGGCGATCTGTCGGGCATGGGCCAACGGCACCAGCCGCATCACGCCGGGCCTGATCGCTGAGGCCAAAGCCCACGCACAACGCAAACGCCGAGCCTCGTAGCCTCGTGGTACTTGCAATGCGCTGACCTGCATGATAGGTCTACAGCAGTTGAGTGCGACCCGTGGCCCTGCGCCCGGGTCACTCTTGCGTTACCGGGGAGGCTGACCGAATGGTCCACCCGCTCAAGTCCCACGCTCGGCGCAAGCTCATAGCTCACGTTCGGGCGACGCAACCGTGCTGCCACCTGTGCGGTCTGCTCATCGACCTCGACGCTGACCACCAGCGGGCACCGCTCGGATCAGCACTCGATGAGCTGGTACCTCGTGCTCATGGCGGGTCATGCACTGACCCTGCCAACGTGCGGCACGCCCACCGGCTGTGCAACAGCATCCGAGGGACCAAGACGATCACACCTGACCTGCGCAGACGCTGCCACGCTGCGGTGATCGAGGTCCTGCAACCGTCCGTCGTGCGCCGGAGCTGGTGACGGGGCCACCGTTTCTTTGGTTATCCACAGGGCGCCCGGAGGCCGGAGTCAGGAAAACTCTCTCCCCGGAGGTCGTGGTGAGCGCGTCGAAGACCCTCGGACCTGTAGCTAGGGCGGTCAGATCCGGGGACAACCGCGAGGCCCTGGAGGCCGTGCGGGACAAGCTCGCTCACGAGATCGACCTGGTGGGCGAGGACGACCGAGAGCGTCTAGCGCCTCTGACTGGCCGTCTACTCGAAGTGTTGCGGGCACTCGATGACATCGCCGAGCCGGAGGTGAGCCGCAAGGATGAGCTACGCCGTCGCAGAGAGGACCGCCGCGCCGCCGCTGGTGCCGCCCCTCGGTTCCTGAGCCGCCCAAGCGCAGCGTCAACAGCGGGGCCGGAAGCGGTGGAGTTGGCGATGTCGGCGGGCCTGGTGCTGCTCCCGTGGCAGGAACTGGTTCTCGACGCCGCACTAGCTGAGACCGCCGAAGGGTTCTGCGCTTCGTTCGAGGTTGCGTTGGTGGTTCCTCGCCAGAACGGTAAGGGCGGGGTGCTGGAGGCTGCGGAGCTGTACTGGCTCTTCCTCGATGACGCGGTGGATCTGATCACTCACACGGCGCACCGGTTCGACACGTCGCTGGAGCACTTCACCAGGATCAGGACTCTGGTGGAGACCACGCCGGAGTTGATGGCCGAGGTCAAGGGATTTACGACAGCAACGGCAAGGAGCGGATCGAGCTTCGCAACGGAAAGAGGCTCCAGTTCCAAGGCCCGCTCGAAGGGTGGTGGTCGTGGCTTCTCGGGGGACCGGGTGGTCCTGGACGAGGCCTACTACATCAACGATCTCGGTTCCCTGCTGCCAACGATGTCGGCCCGTCCTGATCCGCAGCTGTGGTGGACGAGCCCCGGCCCCGTTGGAGGTGGCCGAGTCGAATGCTTTGCGGAAGATCATCGCCCGTGGTCGTGCGGGTGAGATCACTTACGCCGAGTGGTCCGTCGATGTCGATGCTTCTGACGCCGATGCTGTTGCTGGGGCGCTAGGTGATCGTGGAGCGTGGTTGGAGGGGAACCCGTCGCTCGGGTCGCTGATCACTGAGGAGTTCATTGGGACGGTGGAGCGGTCGAATCTGACCGATGCCGAGTTTGCCCGTGAGCGGTTGGGGATCTTCCCTGACCCTGACAACGGGTTGGGCCCTCAGTGGTCTGTGATCGCTGAGGCTGATTGGTCGTCGTGTCGCAGCGGGGAGTCGGGGCGTCGTGCTGGAGCGGCCTGGGTGGCTGGTCGGTGGTGTGGATCTTGCGGTGGCGGTGCGGCCGGATCGGTCGTCGTCGTCTGTGGCGGTGGCTGGGGAGTGCCGTGAGGGTGGTATCGGGGTCGATGTGGTGGCGACTGGCGCTGGCACTGGCTGGGTCGTGGCCGAGGTGGCCGCATTGGTGGCCGATGGGGCAGTGCGCCGGGTGGTGATTGATGAGGCGGGTCCAGCGGCCGCGCTGATCGGTGATCTGGAGGCTGCTGGGGTCACGGTGGCGCGGGTCGCGTTTGCCGCCCTGAAGCTGGCTACGGCGGGGTTCTTTGATGCGGTGGTGGATGAGGAAGTGGTGCACCGTGACCGGCCGGAGTTGTCGTCGGCGGTGTCGTGGGCGGAGAAGCGCAAGGCGGGGGATGCCCTGCTGATTGATCGTCGTGGGGACCATGACATGTCGCCGCTGGTGGCTGTGGTGTTGGCCCATCACGCTGCTGTGTCGATGCCTGCTGTTGATGTGTCGATGAGCGTCTACTGAGGGGAGAGGAGCCGATGGTGCACGTGTTGCTCGAGTTGTTCGGTCTCGCCCTTGTGGTGGCCGGTGTGTCGATGTGGTCGGTGCCGTTGGCTTTGGTGGTGGCCGGGGTGGCTTTGGTCGCCGCGGTTGAGGTGCGGGCATGAGCCTGTTCCGCCCTGAGCGTCGTTCTGTGGGGTCGTTGGCTGAGGTGCTGGCGGCTGAGCGTGTCCGTCGGTCTGGTGGCGGTCATGGTGCCGTGTCGGATGTGGACCAGGCGCTCCGGTTGGGTGCGGTGTGGTCGTGTATGGATCTGATCTCTCGGTTGTCGGCGTTGCCGGTGAAGCAGTACCGCCGGGCGGCTGGTGTGCCGGTGGAGGTTGAGCGGCCGTCCCCGCTGCTGTCGGCTCCGTGGTTGCACATGCATGCGATCGGGTGGCGTCGTCAGGTGTTGATGTCGTGGTTGACGGCCGGGAACGTGTTCGGTTTGGTGGCGGCTCGTGACCGGCTGGGGTATCCGGTGCAGATGGAGATCTTGTCTCCGTCGAGGATGTCGGCTCGGCCGGTTGGTGTTGGGTCGGTGCAGTGGTTGCTTGATGGTCGTCCGGTCGGTGATGACTTGGTGCATTGGCCTGCGTTCACTGTTCCGGGGTCGCCTATCGGGTTGTCCCCGCTGCAGTACGCGGCGTCGATGACGGGGTTGGGGTTGTCGGCTGGCGAGTTCGGGTCGCCGGTGGTTCAGCGATGGCGCTCACCCTTCGGCGGTGCTGTCGACAGACCAGCCGGTAACCCAGGATCAGGCGGCGACGATCAAGGAGCGGTTTAGGGCTGCGGTGTCTGGTCGTGAGCCGGTGGTGCTCGGGTTGGGTGTCACTTACGAGGCGATCCAGGTGAGCCCGGAGGAGTCCCAGTTCCTGGAGACGATCAAGGCGAACAAGGCCGACATCGCCGGGTTCTTCCTGGTGCCGCCGGAGATGATCGGTGGCGAGTCCGGTAACAGTCAGACGTACGCGAACGTCGAGCAGCGGTCGCTGAACTACCTCACCTATAACGCGGGTTGGTGGGTGACTCTGATGGAGGAGTTCGTGTCTTCGATGGTGCCGCCGTCGGAATACGTGAAGGTCAACACCGGGGCGCTGGTGAAGGTGGACTTGAAGACGCAGGCGGAGGTGGAGGCGTTGCGCATCCGTGGCGGTTGGGGGACGCCGGATGAGGCTCGCGAGCATGAGGATCGTCCACCGTTGCCTGGCGGTGTCGGTGCCCAGACGGTGGCGCTGAACGGACCTGGAGGGTCAGATGTCTGAGTTGTTGCCTGATGTGGTCGCTGCCCGTCTGGGTGGTGACATGTCGTCTCTGTCGGTGGTGCAGCGTGGCCGCACTGTGGAGGCCCGGCGGTTCGCTGTGCCCGAGGTGCGAGCGGATGAGGACGGCGGCGTGTCGATGTCGGGGTACGCCACGGTGTACGGGTTCCCTTATGACGTGGCTGGTGGCCCGGAGCGTGGCGGCTGGTCTGAGGTGATCGTTGAGGGCGCTTGCGCCAAGTCGGTGGTCGAGCGTGACGACGTGCGTCTCCTGGTGAACCATGAGGGCCTACCTCTGGCACGCACGGCCGCTAAGACGCTGACGCTGGCGTCCGACGCTGTGGGCCTGCGGTGTGATGCCTCGCTTGACCGTTCGTCTCCGCTGGTGGCGTCGGTGCTGTCCGCGATGGAGCGAGGCGATCTCGATGAGATGTCCTTCGCTTTCCGTGTGATCCGTCAGGAGTGGGATGCGGACTACCTCGTGCGGCGGATCATCGAGGTCCAACTGTTCGATGTTTCGCTGGTGACCTACCCGGCGAATCCTGCGACCGTCGCCCAGGTGCGCGACGACGTGCCAGCGCCGTCGGTGCGCGGTCTTGATCTGCGGATGGCTTCGGCTGTCCGTGCCCGGCTGTCTATCTAGGCAGCCACTCCCGGCCCACGCCGGGCTGCACGCCGAACCGCACGCCGGACCCCTCTAGGGGGCACCACCTGCGGTCCACCTGCGGTCCACCTGAGCCACGACTCACCCGCGCCGCCCGGCACGGGTGCCAACCAACGTGACCCATGGAGGTCCTGTCATGACCCTGCTCGAACAGATCCGAGCTTCTATCCGTGAGTGCCTCGACACTCGCGCCGGCCACATGGCCGTCATCGATTCGGTGATCGCTGCGGCCGAGGCCCGAGACGATTCAGCACTCAGCGATGCCGAGACCGCACAGTTCAACGAGGCCCGTTCCGCCGTCGCTGCCGCTGATGCCGATCTCGCCCAGCTTCAGGAGCGTGAGGCCGAGCTCGTTGCGCTCGAAGAGGCCCGTGCTGCTGCTGACGCTGTGGCTGCCCGCTTCCCTGCCCCCAACGGGTCCCCCGAGATCCGTGTCGGCGCTGAGCCTGTCGTGTACCGCGACGGTGGTGAGCACTCGTTCCTTCAGGATGCCTACCGCTCCGAGTTCGGTGGCGACTGGCAGGCCCGGGAGCGGCTGGAGCGTCATCAGCGGATGGCGCTGGAGACCCGCGATGTCGGCACCGGTGCGTTCGGTGCGCTGGTGCCACCTCAGTACCTGGTGGACATGTTCGCTCCGATCGCTCGGGCTGGCCGCCCGATCGCCAACTCGGTACGTCGGCTCCCGCTGCCTGCTGGTGGGATGACCTTCAACATCCCGCTTGGCACCACCGGCACCACCACCGCCGTCCAGGCGGCCGAGAACGACGCCGTGTCGGAAACCAACTTCGATGAGACGACTTTGGCTGTCTCGTTGCAGACCATCGCCGGTCAGCAGGACGTTTCCCGTCAGGCGTTGGAGCGTGGGGTCGGCATCGACCTGGTGGTGTTCGGTGATCTCGCTTCGCACTATGCGACCGTGCTGGACACTTCGGTGTACACCGCCATCACCGGCACTGCCGGGATCGAGGCCGTGACCTACACCGACGCGTCCCCCCACTGTGGCCGAGTTCTTCCCGGAAGCTCGCTGACGCTGTGCAGCGGGTGAACTCGAACCGGTTCATGCCCGCCACCGCGATCTTCATGCACCCCCGTCGCTGGGGCTGGCTGACCGCTGCGGTCGACTCTACCAACCGTCCCCTGATCGGCCTGAACGCACCATCCAACGCTGTTGGTGTGGGTGTTGCTGCCGAGTACGGGCAGGTCGTCGGGTCGCTGTTCGGTCTGCCCGTCGTCACCGACGCCAACATGGCCACCAACCTCGGTGCCGGCACCAATGAGGACCTGGTGATCGTGGCGAAGGCTGACGACATCCTCCTGTGGGAGGACGGCGACGGTGCCCCCCGTGAGCTGCGTTTCGAGCAGACCAACGGCGGCAACCTGACCGTGAAGCTCGTTGCTTACGGCTACTCGGCCACCACGGCCGGGCGTTACCCGAAGGCCATCGCCACTGTCGGTGGCACTGGCCTGGTTACGCCGACCTTCTAGGTCGGTTGGCGTGGGCCTGGGTTGGTGGCTGATGCCTCCCCCCAGGCCCACACCTCCCCCATGTTCGCTCCGTTGGAGGTGTGTTGTGTCTGATTCGTATGTTGCGGCCCTGCTGGTGGAGCGTGACGGCTATGTGCTGCGTGGGCTGTCTGGCCGCGTGGCCGAGGTGGATGCGGAGCTAGCCCGGTTCGGTGTGCGTGCCGGGGTTGTCGGCTCCCGTGAGACCGCTGCGGATGCCCCAGAGGTGGAGCAGGCCGTCGAGGCTGCGCCCGTGAAGCGGACCCGTAGGGGCTGAGCGTGGCGTACCTGACCGCTGCTGAGGCCCGTGAGCGTCGGATGGCGTTGCTGTCCGGTGTTGCTGACGCCGAGATCGACCGGCTGGTGTCGGAGTTCGAGGCGTTGGCGGAGCGGTTCGTCGGGGTGCCGATGGTGCCTCGGGCCTCGGTGGTGCGGGTCAACGTTCCGTCCCCCGTGGTGTCGTTGGCGGTGGATGGGCCGGTGAGGTCCGTTACGTCGGTGGCGGTCGACGGGGTGGCGGTGTCTGGCACCCACAAGTTCTCGGGGTCGGTGGTGTATCCGTCGGTGGCCGTTGGGCCTGGGGTGGTCACGGTGTCGGTCCAGGTCGGTCTGGATGCCCCGCCTGAGGAGGTGCTACGCGCAGCGCCGAGTACGTCGGGCGTGTCGTGGCGGCGTCGGGGTCCGGTACGTCTCGGGACGTGTTGGCTCAGAGCTTCGACGGCGGCACTACGAGGTATTCGACCCCGGACTGGTCTGCTGGTCGCCCCACTGGGTTCTTGGAGGTTGACCGGCTGCTGGTTGGGGTGCGTGCCCGGTATTGGCTGCCGGGTGGCGTGATGGCGGAGACGACGGTGTGGTGGTCTGCCGTGGAGCGGCTGGTGTCGCTGTTGCGGGTCCATCCGTCGCTGATTGGCAGCGTGGATGTCCATTCCGGTTGGCCGGGGGATCTGCACCGCAAACCTGAAATGGTGTTCGTGGATGAACTGTCGTCCACCGAGGACCGGCCGGTGATGAAGTCGGGGCGACAGGTGCGCGATGAGTCGTTCCGGCTGCCGCTGATCGTGGTCATAACAGGGCGGGGGTGATCTGGATTCAACGATGTGCCGCACGTCGGCCGTCGTGGCGGCGATCCAGGACGTTCTGGCCGATGAACCGGCCCCTATCGGATATGGACGGGTGCTGTTCCGGGTGGGTGGCGGAGAAGTCGATGTCGTGCGGTCAGACCCCTGAGGGTCCGATCGGGACGGCGCGTGTGGTGGTCGACGTGACCGCCCGTCTCAACTGAGAGAGGAGCCTTCAATGAAGGTCCGTTACACCGGCGATGCCGGCTATGTCTTCGCGCCCGTGGGCGTGCCGCCGTTCGCCCCTGATCCGGGGGACGTGCTCGACCTGGACGAGGCGCTTGTGGCGTCTCTTGGTGGGTCGTTCGAGCCCGTCGAGCCCGAGAAGGCCGAGAAGCCCTCGGCCAAGAAGTCGGCCAGCAAGGCCGATGATCCGTCGCTAGCGCCCGCTGGTGACTCCGACCCGACCGGCCTGGAGGGCTGATAGATATGGGCATCCAAGACAACTTCTGGACGATCGGCGAGGAGACCGTGGAGTGGGGGACCAAGGCCACCACTTTGACCCGCGGCGTCGAGAACCAGACCGATGACGCTACCCCGAACGTCGAGTTTCTTCAGTCCAGGGGGATGCGCCCGGCGACGGTGGCCACCCCGACGGGCCGCTCTGTGGCTGTGCCCCGTGGTGGTCAGCATGTGCTGACCCTGGACCTGATGGCGAAGTCGTTGGGGCTGGTGTTCGCTTCGGTGGCGTCGACGGTGGCGACCACCACGCCGGGCGGCGCGACTCTGACCCGGTTGCACACGTTCACGCCGACCACGACCGGCCCCACCAAGTCCTTCACCGTCCACGCCGGACGCGCTGATGTGGGCGGCACGGTGAACCATCACGACTACCTCGGGTGCATGGCCGAGTCGCTGAACCTCGCCCTGACGGCGAAGGGCCTGCCGGTCCTCAAGTCGACGTTCGCCTACAAGACGCTCGACACTGCGGCGGCGTCGGTCACCCCGTCTTACCCCACTTCGTCGCATGTCTACCGTGACATCGACTGTGTGGTGTCGATCGACGGCAACTCTGAGTGCCTGCGGTCTGCTGACTTCCACGATCCCGACCGGGCTCGACATGGAGCGGTGGCGGATCTGTGCGGGTGGCCGCGAGAAGCCGGTGCTGAATACCCGTGTGGAACCGACCGGCACTCTGTCGCTCGACTACGAGGACGATTCTTGGCAGGACGCGTGGCTGGCCGGGACCGAGCTCGAAGATCTGATCATCACCTTCACCGGTCCCGAGATCGAGACTGGGTTCGACTTCCTGTTTCGGGCGACGTTCCCGCTGATCCAGCTCACCGGGTCGTCCCCGAAGGTTGGCCCTCGATGTGACGCCCGAGCAGCCGTTGCCGTTCCGTGTGCTGGATAACGGCACCGATCCGGCGTGGACGTTGGAGTACCAGACCACCGACACCGCCTACTGAGCCGTGTCGGCGCTGCTGTACATGGAGGCCGATGGCCTTGGCCGAGTTGATCGCCGGCTTGAAGGCGTCGTCTCAGGGGTGGGCCGGGAGCAGCGCAAGGCGAATAAGAGGGTTGCTGAGGAGGTGTCGGAGTGGGCGCGGTCTGCTGCCCGCTCTGGCACCCGCCAGCAGGTCCGGCCGCCGGTGCGATCAAGCCCGGGGCACTCAGTCGACGGCCCGTCTGGCGATCTCTGGTGGCCCTGGTTATGCCAAGGCTGCCTTCTGGGGCATGTCTCGCCGGACCGGCTGGTATGCGGCTGAGCGGTACCGTGATTCTCCGCACGGCAGGCCCCGCCGTGGGCGGGGGAACTCGTGGACGGCTGGCGTGGCCGGTCAGGGGCCGCATGCGATCAACGATGCGATCGCTGCCCATGTTGATGAGGTCGAGGCCCTGTATGCGGCCGGTTACGAGTCCGCCTTGAAGGCGGCTTTCCCTGGGGGTTCGGAGTGAGTCAGATCACGGTTACGGTCGACGGGTCCGAGCAGGTCGTGGACCTGGCGAAGGTCACGGGGCTGGATGCGATGCAGTTCCGCATGGAGACGGGGCAGGACCTCGATCTTGCGGTGTTGGGGATCTTGGAGCGGGGCGAGGGCGAGTCTACTCGCTGATCTGGCGGTGGTCCACTGGTTGTGGGTCCGTCAGTCGGCTGACCCGTTGGCGACGTTCGCTCTAGTGGCGTCGTCGTTGACCTTGTTCCCCGCCGAGCAGGTTGAGTCCGCCGAGGCCGTAGAGGTCAGAGCCATGACTGGGCGCGCTCACGATCGACATAACGACGAGGGACCAGCAGACGCTGGCGGCGCTGAAGCGCGTCCAGAAGGAGTTGTCGGCGGTCGACAAAGCGGTGGACAAGACCGCCAAGAGAGCGACAAGCCTCGGTAAGTCGGCCGATGATTACGCGGCGAAACTGAGCAACGCCCGTCAGGTTGCGGGTGGGATCGTGTTGGGCGGCACGGTGGCGGTGTTGGGTGCGTCGACCAAAGCCGCTGGCGAGCTGGCGGAGGCGCAAGCCAAAACGAACGCCGTATTCAGGGGAGTCGGTGGGGATCATCAATCAGTTTGCTGAGGGCGCGACCGAGGCGCTCGCCCTGTCGAAGCGTGAGGCGCTGGAGTCCGCATCCACCTTCGGGAAACCTGTTCACCCAGATGGGCGTCGGGGCCGCCAAGTCGGCGCAGATGTCTAAGTCGATGATCACCCTTGCTGGTGACTTCGCGGCCTTCCACAACGCGAATCCGGTGGACGTGATCGAGGCGCAGACGGCTGCGTTCCGGGGCGAGTACGACGCCTTGCAGAAGTTTGTTCCGACGATCAACGCGGCGGCAGTGGAGCAGCAGGCGTTGGCCGAGACGGGCAAGTCGTCGGCCCGTGAGTTGACCGCCCAGGAGAAGGCGTTGGCGACCTATTCGCTGATGCTGGCCGGCGCGGGTAAGGCGTCGGGGGCGGCGGCTCGGGAGGCTGACGGGTTGGCGATGTCGTCCAAGAGGGCGAAGGCCGAGCTAGAGAACAAGTGCGGCTTCCATTGGCACGTCGCTGGTGCCTGCTGCCGCTACGGCCGCTAAGGGGATAGCGGGTCTGGCGAGTGCGTTTGGTGCGCTGCCTGCTCCGATGCAGACCGGGGTGGTCGGCATAGGGGCTGGTGGTGGGTCTCGGGTTGTTGGGGCCGAAGGTCGCTGAGGGTGTCGGCCTGTTGCGGTCTGGTGTTGGTGCTGTCCGTGCGTACGGGTCGGAGACGGCGACGACGGCGCAGAAGATGACGGGCGCTGGTGTCGCCGCTGGTGCGCTGGCTGGTGCGCTGGTGGCTGATGCTGCTGCGTGGAATCAGTGGGGTGCTGCTGGCGCGGTGCGGCGAATCAGTGGGCTGACCAGTTCGATCAGGCCGAACGGTCGCACGGTTGCGGGCCTGCGCCAGACGGCCGCTGAGACCAGGGCGTGGGGTGATGCGATCAAGGAGGCTGGGGGTCGTTCGCTGGCCTGCCTGACCCTGGCGACCTGTTCGACATCGACGCTGACCGCGAGACGGCCGAGGCGAAGAAGGCGGCTAAGGGTCGGGCCAAGGCGTACGAGGATGCCGCCGATCGGATAGAGGAGGCCGCTAAGCGGTCTGGTATGTCGGTGGCGGACGCTGAGAAGGCGCTGGCGGCGACTGGTGTCGACCCGACGATCATGTCGGTGGACAAGCTGACGGATTGCATTAGAGGACTACCAGTCCTCCGGGTGCGGGGCCGCTGAGGCTTCGGCTGCGTTGGCCCGTGATCTGGCGGCAGAGGAGGCAGCGGCTGACGCTGCACGGTCCGCCGTCGATGGTCTGCGGTCCGCCGAGGAGGGCGTGGAGTCTGCTCGGGCTGGGGTGGCTGACGCTCAGGATCGGGTGGCTGACGCTGAGCGTGGCGTGACCGAGGCCCGTAAGGGGGTGGCTGACGCCGCCCGTGGTGTCGCTGATGCTGAGAGGTTTGGCTGACGCACGACAGGGGCGGTAGCGGCCGCTGAGGACCTAGCGGACGCCCAGCGTGATCTTCAGTTTGGGACCAAGGAGCTGGAGGACGCCCACGAGGGGGGTCGTTGACGCTGAGAAGGATCTTGCATCGGCGCAGCGCGACAAGCAAAGGCCGCTCAGGAGGATTTGACCGAGGCCCGTGAGCGCGCCGCTGAGGTCCTGGAGGATCTGGCCACCTCTGCCCGGTCGGGTCCTCGATGAGAAAGAGGCGTCCTCGACCTGCGAGACGCCCGTGAGGCTCTGGCCGCGGGTCCTGACATTGACGAGGCAAAGCCTGGTGAGTCCGCCGAGGCTGCGGTGGAGCGGGAGCGGCGCAACGCTGAGGCCCGCAAAGAGTGGGCGGAGGAACGTGAGCGGCTTCAGATCCGTGTAGAGCGGGCTGGAGATCCGTCTGGGTGAGGCGCAGGAGCGGAACGGTGACGCGGCCGGGGAGTTGGCGGAGGCTCAGGCCCGTGGGATTGAGCAGTCCGAGGAGGTCACCGCGGCCAAGGATGCGATCGCCGCGGCTGCTGATGCTGAGCGCACCGCTGAGGAGGCGCTGGTCGCGGCTAAGGCCCGTGTGGTCGAGGTGCAGGAGGCTCTGGCCCAGCGGGTCGTGGAGGCTCAGCAGCGGGTCGTGGAGGCGAACGACCGTGTAGCGGAGGCGGGGGTCGGGTCCGTGACGCTCAGGACCAGGTGGCAGCGGCTCAGCAGCGGGTCGTGGATCAGCAGGGTGCTGTGGTCGAGGCGAGGGCGGCGGTCGAGGAGGCCGAGCGCAAGGTCACCGATGCGCTTGTGGCGCAGGCGATAGCGCGCAGGCCGAGCTGGACGCTGCGCTAGCGAACTAAGGGCGCTCTAGATGGCCAGATCGTCAAGCTCCTGGAGTTGGCGGGGGCAGATGGAGCCGGGGTCGCCGGTGCGTCAGCGACTCTGAGATGGCTGAGCAGCTCAACTCTCTGACGGCCCGCCCGTGGACGATCGAGTCTTCAGACCCGCCTCCAGGCGGTGGACGCGATCAACCGGGCGATGGAGATCGCCCTGTCTGGGACTGATGAGGCGAACCGTGGTGGTCAGTGATCGGTGGCCGTGTCGGAGCGCGGCCGGGTGTATCCGGTGGGCGAGAATGCGCCCGGAGATTCGCGGCTAGATCCTGGCGGGTCGGGTCGTGTGTCACCACGCCTGAGCAGTGGCGGTAGATAAGCGCAAGCAAAGGCGGTTCAACGGGCGTGACCGGCGCGCGGCCAAGCGAAGTTGGCGGCCGGACCGCGGACCCTGAACGGACGGTGAATGAGGCGGCTACCCCGTGGTGACAGTCGATCTGATCGGGTCCGGAGTTTGACCGTTTGTTGAGGGTGAAGTCTCACTGATGGCGTCTCCACTGACAGGCGTGTACCAGTTCGGGGTTGGGTCTGCTGGTGTGCGGTGACGGCACAGGCGAACCCTGAGAGGGTCGTTGGTGAAGGTAAATGGGCTTGGCCCGTCGGGTGTCGTCTCAGACGGCGCAACGCTCGATGTCGGCGGGGTGGCTGGCGTCGTGATGTTGCTGCCCTGTTGGATATCAGTCTCGACGTGGAGGGTTGGACGCCGGGTGATGATGAGCGGCGGGTGACTGGTGGGTGGCGTTGGCGGCCGAGTTTGATGCGATGGCTACAGGCCCGGGTCGTTGTGGTTGAGGCTGCCGGGGATTGGCCACCGCGAGATCGTGGGCCGTCCGATGGGCACGTCCGATGACGGGCTGTCGTCGTTGCCTTACGGCTACGTGGAGATGTCCTTCCGCTGGTTGGGGACGACGGGTGAGATGACGGAGGTGGTCTGATGGCGCTGGTCGTGTCGTGGTATCGGTCCGGGTGGAGACCCCCCCGTCGGGGTATGCCGCGTCGATGACAAGGTGCTCGCCATCGAGCACCGGATGGGCTGGTCGTTCGACGCCACCGATACGACCTTGACCGGCCTGGCCCTGTGTGGCTGCGAGC
>JADJDU010000022.1 GCA_016702505.1 Microthrixaceae bacterium | reverse complement strand
GCTGGGCCAGGCATCGCTGGCCCCTCAAATGCCGCGAGCGCCACCCGCCATCCGGTTAGAGGTGGGCTCAGATCGCTCAGGTCGTGGCCGGCGTTGATCAGGAATGACACCTCGTAGTCGGGGGCCAGGTCATCGATCCTGGTCACCGTCAGCCGAGACCCAAAACGACTACCGGTGTCGAGGTGATGGTCGAGGAGGTCCATGGCCTCGGCCACCACCCCGGTGGGCATGGGGGGAACGACGACCTGGCGGTGGCCGGGTCCAGGGCGGCCGGACCGACGGCGCCCTTGCCAGCCCGCTGTTCCAGGCGTCGGCCGAACTGGGTCCACATGGCGGGCTCGGCCGTGCAGCAGTGCAGCTTCTCCGTCTCGATGGAGGAGCAGCGAGTCGAGCCACACCACGTCGGGATCGGTGGCAAGCCAGGCCAGGAGGCGAGGTATAGACAGAACTGGTGGATCAGCGCCCGATCTGTCGAGCGGGCGTAGACCCGCCCCCTCGGCCGTAGAGGGCGTGACCCCCCGCTCTCGTTCGGACCTGGCCACCACCAACTCGAGGCGGGTGGTGTCGTCTATGGCGTCTCGCGTCGTGGAGTGGAGCCCGGTCAGGCCGGTAGGACCTGTGAGAGCCGTTCGTCTGTACTCGACACGGTGAGGAGTCGATCATCGAGGTGCAGGTCGGTGATGGTCAGGCGTCAAGCCTCCACCAGTCGCGGTCGCACACGGTCACGGGACGGCCGAGGGCGGTCAGGTTCGGGCGAGGGTGGTGGGTGCCGTCGTCCAGTAGGCCGACCCGAGCGAACATGACCGCGAGGTGTTGAAGTTCGATGAGCGCTTCCGAGCGGTCTCGGCTTCTGTCAGCGGCGAGGCGTCGGCCAGCGGGGAAGGGGGGAGCCGTCGAATGCGTCGAGCACGGCCAGGGCCCGCCGGTCCAGCACCACGGGTGCCGCCGCCCACGGGGCCCAGGCCAGAACTGGTCCGCGCACGGCCACCGCCAAACGGCGTCTCCGACCTGAGGACGGTCGAGGAAGGACGTGAGCAGGTTCAGGTCAGACGCAGGTGATGCGCCAGTTCATGTTTCCGGAAACCATTGGGGTAGGCGGCGGTGCCGATGAAGATGGTGCCGCCGGGCTGGTTGCCGGTGCTGTCGATGTGCCCGGTGTCGTAGACGACGGTGGTGCCGTTGAGCAGCTCCATCTTGCACTGGTAGCCGACCGGCTCCTTGTAGCAGTCGGTCCGGCCGCCCAAGAAATCGTAGCGAACCGACTCAGTGTTGAGCGCGGTGCAACCCTGGAAGGCGAAGTTCCACCAGCCGCTGTTGGCGGGGATGGTCGGGTGGGTTAGGTCGACGGCGAAGGAATCCGGCCCGAAGCACCCCAGGGTCTTGGTGGCCGTGCCGGTCATGACGATGGGGGCGGTGCTGGCCGCGGCAGCGAAGGTCGGCACGATCGACATTCCGTTGATCGATGGCGGCCTGCAACGCCAGCCACTGCGCCGATGCCCGCCGCTTTGCGCATGGCGTCACGCCTGGTGATGCTGGCGTCGTCGGCCTGGTTGTTCTCTCGATCGCTCATTCAGCCCTCCTCAAATCAGGTCGGGGACATATTAGAGGATCACGGGATGGGGAGTGCAGCGGATTGGTGGCTCGGGCGCGACCTCGCTGTCGGGGACGGGGTCGCCGTCATGGCCAGACGAGCTCGGAGATCGCGAACACGAGCAGGTTCACCGCCACGAAGGCGGCGGCTGCGATGGCCACGAGGATGAGACGGTGCCTCATAGGTCCAGTCTGCCTTGGTCGCCAGATCCGAAGGGAGGTGACTTCTCTGGGCGGTCGACTTGGGTAGGGCATCGGGGGATCTACCATCGCTCTATCCGGCTCCGTTGCTGATCTACGAGGCGAACCGCGATGAACCGAACTCGCCTGATCGGGAGTCGAGCGCTGGAGGTGACCGACCCGACCCGCTCTGATCCGACCAGCACCGTTCCGTGACCAGAATCCACTCCGACACCACAGACGCACAGTCGGCGACGCCTACCGCACCGCCCGGTCCGGTGGGGATCGGGCCGGCGGGTGGGATCGTTCACCTGGAGTCGGGAGGGCTTTCCCCCGGCGAGGGCCACCTACCGACGGTTGGTGATCCTCGACCACGGGAGCGGTGTTGTGCCCGCCGCTCTGGCCCCGCTGGGTCTGCCCCGTGAGGGATGTGTCGCCATCGCCCGACGGTCGATGGGAGACGACGTCACCGTGGTCGATGGCGACCCGTTGGTCGTCCATCTGGAGCCTCAACCGGTGGCGACGGTGCGGGTACGTCCCGAGTGGGGTGGGGAGCGGGTGGTGGCGGTCGAGAGCGTGGCGGTCACCGTGCTGAGCCTGGTGAGCCGGCGGTTCTTGGACATGGGGCCGAGTGGAACCCTTCACGGCGGAGCGGTGGCCGATCCTCTGGGGCGGGCCGTGCTCGTCCTGGCTGCCTCTGGCACCGGGAAGTCGACGTTGGTATCGCACCTGGTCGGCCAGGGGTTCGATCTGGTGAACGACGAACAGGTGGTTCTCGACGGGGTGTCCGGCATGGTGCATTCGTTCACCCGTCCGGTGGTGGCCAAGGTCGGGGGCCTGGGCGCTGCCGGCCGGCGCGGCGACGGGACGAGTCGAGTCCCCTGGTCCGCTCCTGTTGTGCGCATCGGACCTCGGCGGTGGTCAACGGCTGGTGGCCGAGCCCGCGGTGGTGGTGATCCTGGACCGGCGGTTGGGCAACGAGGTGAGGTGGGAACAGCTCGGTTTCGGCGCCGCCATGGAAGCGCTGTGCATGAACAACCTCGACCTCAGCCGTGATCCGGTGTCGGTGCTCGACGCCTTCGCCCGGCTGGTGGCGAAGGTTCCCGTTGTGCGACTGTCCTACGAGCATGCGGCGGAGGCGATGGAGGTGATCGAGAGGCTCATGGCCGACCCGCCTTCGCCTTCGGGTGGCCGATGGGTCCTGGAGGTCGAGAAGACCGCGGTCGAGGTGCAACCTGCTCCGACTACCGCGACGCTGGCGGAGCCGTCCCCCGGCGGGCCCTGGTCGTGGGGATCGACGGTGAGGGTGTGGTCCTGCGGTGAGCTGGTGGCATATCAACCTGAGGCCGGTACGGTCGTGAGCGTGAACGCGGCAGGTGCGGCGCTGCTGTGGGACCTGACCGTCGGCGCCGTCGAGATGACGGGTCCCGGTGGAGAGCTGGTTTCCGAACTGGCGGCCCTGGGCTTCATCCACCAGCGACCCGCAACCATTGGTGACGGTGCAAGATGACGCTGGGCCCCGATCACGTCCGGTTGACGCGTCGGACAGACCTGTTCACCCGTCGATGCGGCGCGTCGATCCTGCTGCTGGGTCGGGGTGAGGAACAGTTGCACCGGTTGCAAAGGCGTCACGGCCGGAGTGTGGGTGGAGCTGGACACACCCCACACGCTCTCCGAGTTGATCGCCGTGGCCCAGGGGGCGGCGGTGGGGGTAGGCGGCGACGTGGTTGACCAAGCGGTCAGGGACGCGGTCGAGGCTATGTCGGCGGCGGGCCTTGTCGAGGTGGGACCTCACCAGCATGCGGAGGATGACGATGCTGGTCGACAGTGATCAGTCGGTGGACCACGGGTTCGGGTCCCAGCTCGAACATCTGGTGGCCACGACTGCGCCCATGGTCCAAGGGGCCAATCTGGGGGCCAGCCGGTCGACTGGAGCCACTTGGGGGTTGCGCTGGTGGAGTCGGTTCGGGTTGAACGGTTGACCGGTGCGCTCATGGCGGCGTCGGAGTCGGGCGCCGTTCTGTTGGGGGAAGCCCAGGTAGATCTGCTGGAGCGCCACCACCTCGACGCCCTGGCGTGGTGCATGAAGTTGGAGGATCGCCTGTGCGACGTGTCCGAGCGTCTCGCTGTCTCTGGGATCACGGACCTGCGGGTGGTCAAAGGGCCGGCGGTGGCGCATCTGGACGAGCTCGAGCCCGGTCTGCGTACCTTCGGGGACCTGGATCTGGTGGTGCGAGGTAGCGACATCGATCGAACCGTTGAGGTGCTGGTGGCGATGGGGGCCGATCGTCCCTATCCCCAGCGGCGGCCCGGCTTCGATGGCCGCTTCGCCAAGTCGGTGACGCTCACGTTCTCGGACCACGTCGAGATAGACCTCCATAGAACCATCTGTGACGGTGTCCATGCCGTGCGGGTCCCCCGTTGAGCGGTTGTTCGACGATCCCGTCCACTTCGACCTTGCCGGTGTGACCATGTCGGCGCCGACGCGGGTCGTGCGAGTCCTTCACGCCGCCTATCACGCAATGCTGGGCTCGCCGATCCCACGGTTGATGAGCCGTCGGGACCTGCTGGGCTACCTGCTCTCCTCGGAGGTCGAGGTCGACGGTGTGGTCAGCGAAGCCGAAGCCTGGAACGGCACCGCCGTGCTCCACGAGGCGGCGGCATCGATCCTCTCGCTGCCGGGGAGTGAGCCTCCCACGGTGGAAGGCCTGGTTCGATGAGGTAGATCCCAGCCCGAGCGAGCGTCGCATCATCATGGCCCAGCGACGAGATGGATCCTCCTACGGCCGTTCCCGGTTGAGGGTGGTGTCCGAGTTGCCCAACTGGGGGACCGATGGGCGTATACGGCCGGTGTCTTGTTCCCGTCCCGGGAACACCTGAGTGCACGGGACATGAACCGGTCCAAGCTGTTGCAGCGAGGAGCCCGACGTCAGCGCCGTGATCACGGTGGCTGAGCCTGGATCCGCCGAACTGCAGAGCCTTCCGGCGGTGTTCTGTCGCCGGCCTCCGACTGGATGGGGAAGGAGCGGGCGACGCCCTGCGGTCGAGGTGATGGGTATCCTCCGGTCGTGAGCGACGTCGGCCCGGCCCGGGACCTGGTGATTGTGGGGCTGGGGGCCATGGTCGCGAGGTGTTCGAACTGGTCGTGGCCGTGAACGCAGCCGATCCCGGCCCGGCCTGGAACCTCCTGGGTTTCCTCGACGATGCCGTACCGGATGGGGAGTCCGAGGCCAGGCTGTCCCGGTTGGGTGCCCGCGTCTTGGGCGGTGTGGACACGGTGGGAGATTGCGGATCGGATCAACTCGTGGCCGTGGTGGCGGTGGGTGATGCGATGCTGCGCAGCCGGCTATCGGCTCAGGTGCGTGCGGCCGGTGTGGCCTTGGCGCCTGCGCTGGTCCATCCCACGGCCTCGGTGGGTCGAGACGTGCGCCTAGGTGACGGTTCGGTCGTCGCCGCGGGGAGCATCATCACCACCAACGTCGAGGTGGGGGAGGGCGTGCAGGTGAACGTGGGTTGCAGCCTGTCCCACGACGTGATCTTGAGGGATCACGTCACCTTGAGCCCGGGCTGTCGTCTCACCGGTGGCGTCGAGGTCGGTGAGCGCAGCTTCTTCGGCGTGGGCGCTGTGGTCGGTCCCCGGGTTCGCGTCGGCCCAGACGCCAGGGTCGGGGCGGGAGCGGTGGTGCTCCACGATGTTGCCGCCGCCACCACCGTCCACGGGGTTCCGGCCCGACCGAGCTCTCTCGGCAACGGCTGAGATCGACACCGTGTCTCGATCTGGGGCGGTGCGGTCACCGGGGGCCGGTGGTCGCCGGAAGCTGATCCACGTGACCACGGTGGACATGAGCCTGGACCTGTTGCTCAAGCCGCAGCTCCAGGCCTTTGCACGGGCCGGGTATGAGGTCGTGGGGGCGTCAGCCCCCGGACCCCACGTGGGAGCGCTCGAAGCGGCCGGGATCCGTCACGTGGCGCTGGCCAATGCCACCCGGGCCATGGACCCGAGACGGGACCTGGCCCTGATCGGGGAGCTGTACCGCCTGTTCCGCCATGAACGCCCCGACATCGTGCACCTGCACAACCCGAAGCCGGGTTGGTTCGGTCGTCCGGCGGCCCGGGCTGCCCGGGTGCCGGTGGTGGTTAACACCGTCCACGGCCTGTACGCCACCCCCGAAGACTCCTGGCCGCGCCGAGCGGTGGTCTATGGGCTGGAACGCCTGGCGGCAGCGTGCTCCCATGCTGAATTGCTCCAGAGCGTGGAGGACGTGGCCGTGCTTCGACGGCTGCGGGTCCCAGCGAATCGGATCCATGTGTTGGGCAACGGTGTGGATCTGTCGCGGTTTTCGGTCCCCACCACCGAAGCCAGGGCCGCGGCTCGCTTCCGGTTCGGTGTGACCGAAGACCAGGTGGCGGTCGGCGTTGTGGCCCGACTGGTGTGGGAGAAGGGTCTGGCCGAGGTGATCGAGGCGGCCTCGGCCTTGCGTGAGACCGATCCCCAGGTGCGATGGCTGGTGGTCGGTCCTCTCGATTCCGACAAGTCCGATGGTCTGGTGGAGGCCGACCTGGCTCGGGTGTCGGGCGAGTCCGGGATCACGTTCCTGGGTCAGCGTTCCGATGTGGAGGACTTCTACCGGGCGTTGGACGTGTACGTGTTGGCCTCGCACCGTGAGGGCTTTCCCCGGTCGGCCATGGAGGCCGCCGCCACCGGGGTGCCGTTGGTGGTCACCGACATCAGGGGATGTCGTCAGGTGGTCGACGACGGGGGGAACGGTCTGTTGGTCCGAGCGCGTGATGCTGGGTCGCTGAGCGAGGCCGTGTCTGTGCTGGCCAACGATGGGCGGCGGCGAGCCCACATGGGGGAGGCGTCGCGGGTCAAGGCGGTCGAGGAGTTCGACCAGCGACGGGTGATCGACATCACCTTGGCCACCTACCGACGCCTTCTCGGCGAGCGGGGTCTGTCGGCTCCCTGACCGCGGTGCCCGCCGCGGTGCCGCCCAGATCAGGTTTCAGCGACAGGTTTCAGCGACAGTCTTCCGAGATCAGGTCTCGAGGACCTCGCCGATGATGGCGGCCATCTCCTCGAGGTCCTCGGTGGTGATTCGGGAGTGGAACGGGAGCGACACCACCTGTTCGGCCACCGACTCGGTGACGGGCAGCTTGTGGTCGGCGAGCCCCACGAAGGCGGGTTCGAGGTGGGCGGGCGGGAAGTAGCGGCGGGTCTCGATGCCGACCTGATCGAGGGCGTCCATGACCAGGTCACGGAGTCGGGGCGGAACCTTGATGGTGTAGATGGTGTGGGGGTGGGTTCGGTCGGGGAGCTCGGTTGGCGCCTCGACGTCGGCGAGGTCGGCCAACAGGGCGGCCATGGTCTGCGTTGGCAGCCTTGACGGCCAGGATCTCGTCGAGGCGGTCGAGCTGCTTGACGCCCAGCGCCGACTGCATCTCCGACAGCCGCCAGTTGTAGCCGACGATCTCGTGGTGGTAGGGCCGGTCCATGCCGTGGTTGCGCAGCAGACGCATCCGGTGGGCAAGGTCGGCGTCGTCGGTGGTGACGACGGCCCCCTTCGCCGGTGGTGATGGCCTTGACCGGGGTGAAGCTGAACATGGCGGCCCGACCCAGGACCCTGCTGGCCGCCCGCGGTAGCTGGCCCCGTGGGCTTGGGCCGCGTCTTCGAACACGCTGAGCCCGTGGGCGGTGGCCAACTCCAACAGGCGGTCCATGTCTGCGGGCTGACCGCCGTAGTGGACCGGCACGATGGCCTTGGTCCGTGGGGTGATGCACCGGGCCACCGCAGCGGGATCGATGTTGAAGGTGATGGGATCGATGTCGGCGAACACCGGGGTGGCTCCGACGTGGACGACCGATGTGGCGGTGGCGATGAAGGTGAACGACGGAACGATCACCTCGTCTCCCGGGCCGATCCCGGCTGCCAGGTACATGGCGGCCAGGGCGACGGTGCCGTTGGCGAAGGCCACGGCGTGGTCGGTGCCATGGCGGAAGGCCATGGCGGCCTCGAAACGTCTGGTCCAGGGGCCGTTGGTCAGGACCCCGGACTCGATCACACTGGTGACCGCCTCGGTCTCCTCGGTGCCCATCACCGGGGAGGCGAGGCGGAGGCGATAGTCCTTGGCCGGTGGCGTGTCGGCGCCGTACAGCGACGCCAAAGGGTCATATCCAGACCCGGCCCGTACCGGCGGCGGGGTCACGGGCATGGTGAGCCGCCGACGTTGTCTGGCCCAGGGTCGACCACCCCGGTCGGGCTGGTATCGGCGCTAGGGCCCGTATCGGGCATCGTTTTGGACATGGCGGCGGATCCCATGAACTCGGGCATGGTGGCGTGACCCTCCGCAGAGATCCCCTCACGCTTCACCACGGATCGTAGGGTACGCGCCAGTATCCGTGCGTCCAACGCGACGGTCCAGGTGTCCACATAGGCCACATCGAGGCGGAACCGGTCGTCCCAGTCCACGGCGTTACGTCCGCTCACCTGGGCCAGACCGGTGATTCCGGGTTTGACGTCGTGGCGGCGGGCTTGTTCGGGCGAGTAGCGGTCCAGGTAGGCGGGGAGCAGCGGGCGGGGACCGACGAGAGCCATCTCGCCTCGTATGACGTTCAACAGCTCGGGTAGTTCGTCGAGACTGGTACGGCGCAGGAACGCCCCGAGGCGGGTCAGTCGGTCGGCGTCGCTGCCCGCCCCGGTACGCATGGTCCGGAACTTGAACACGTCGAACAACTCGCCGTGCAGGCCGGGGCGACGCTGGCGGAACAACACGGGGCTGCCCATGGTGAGGCGAACGGCCACGGCGATGACAGCCATGGGGATGGCGGCCACCACCAGGCCGGCCAGGGCCAGCGCGAGATCCATCAGGCGTTTGAGGACGGGGGAACGCACCGGGACGGTCTCAGCCTGGATCCACCGAGCTGCCGGTGGGGTCCTGGTGATGGCGTGGTGATTGGCTGGATCGGCGGTTGGTCGGGGGCGCGGGGCTGTTGGGGCGCGTCGAGGTAGCGGTCGTGGCGGGTTGGGTTGTCAGCGCTGGCGTTGAGCTGCGGTGCGCTGGGGCCGCGGGGTCGCGGTCAGAGCGGGACGGTCGGCAGGGCCCGGAGCGTGTCGAGCACGCTGGTGAACTGGTCGGCCCATGGCCAGCGGGCAGGGAGGCGCAGGGTGGGCTTCCCGCTGCGGTTGACGAGGCGGCCGGGCATGTTGAGTAGTCGGGTCCGGAAGGTCTTGGCGACGGTCAGTTGATCGGTGGTGTGGCCGCCGAGCTGCGCGGTCCAGCGGATCAGGTTGTGGGCGAGCACGGCGTGTTGGAGCCAGGCGCTGTTGGCGTTGAACGACCCGGAGGGCAGGTGGGCGAGGCCACCGGCTTTGAGGTCGCGGATCGACAGCTCGACCACGGCGTGAGCACGGTGTTGGCGGTCCAGAGACCAGGCGGGGCCGGCGAGGTTGGTGACGAACGCGTGGTAGCGCCAGGTGGTGAACAGTTGGCGTTGGGGTCCTTGATGGCCGGGGACTCGGCGCACGATCAGGCGCCGGTTGCGGTAGAGGCACTCAGCGACGTGGGCTTCGCCGTCGGGGTAGTCGATGCGCTGCCACGCCGATTCTGGGATCGCTTCGATCGCAGCGCGGACCGCTTGGCGCTGCGCGATCGTGACCGAGAATCCGACCCCGGCCCGGCTGAGCCGGTCGAGGAGCTTGTGTTGGTAGAAGCCCGAATCGGCTCGCACGATGATCGCGTCGCCCCCACCGGCGCGCTCGACTCGTGCCAGCAGTTCGTCGATGAAGCGGATGATCCCTCGGGCGGTGTTCGCGGAGCCTTTGCGCAGCCGGGCGTGGAGGACTTCGCCGGTGTCCGCGCGGGTCGCCAGCAACGGGTGGTAGCCCAGCACCTTGGTGTAGCCGTAGGCGGCGCCAGCCTTGGCGTAGCCGTGGACCTCACAGATCGTGGAGTCCACATCGACAATCAACGTCGCGGTCGGGCCCGCCCCGGCACCCCAGGCCCGCTCGATGGCTTTGCCGACGGCGGCTTCGAGTTGGCGGACATGGCCAAAGGTGAAGGACCGCAAGAACGTGCCCAGCGTGGAGGGGGCCATCACCCGATGGCCGAGCACCGCGCCGGTCGCCCCGGCGCGGAGCCGGTTGGTGTCGTCGATGCAGTCGGCGCCGCTGATCATGGCGTGGATCAACGTGAGGGCCTTGCGGCCCGGTCGGGCGCCGCCCACCCGACCGGCGAGGCGCACCGTCGAGTTGATCAGCGCTTCGAGCCCCAGGCGGGCCGCGACCGTGGCCACCAACAACAGCCCGGCATCCGCGACGAGCGACTCGTCATCGAAGGTCACCCGGATCCGGTCGATCCCGTGGTTGACTGTCACTGAAAGTGCCTCCTGGTGCTGGCGATGGTGTGGCCTCGAGAACCGTCATCGTCCCAGCGTGGGAGGCACTTTCCGCGGATACGCGACCGTCAGACCCTCGCCTCATCGGTGGATCCAGGCTCAGGAGGTTGATTGGTGGGCGTGTTGACGGTAGCCGCGGCTTGTGTAGCGACCGAAGGCCGAGGGGGCCTTTGGTCACGTCAACGAAGCCACCAGCGCGTCGTCCGTTAGGTGTAGGGCGGCAGGTAGGTCTGGTCTTTCGGCCAGCACGGCCGCGGTGCGAAGGGCTGTCTCACCTCGTGTGGCCTCGGGTGGGTCGTGGCTGGGCCAGGCATCGGCGGCCCCTCGAAATGCCATGAGCGCCACCCGCCATCCGGTTAGAGGTGGGCTCAGATCGCTCAGGTCGTGGCCGGCGTTGATCAGGAATGACACCTCGTAGTCGGGAGCCAGGTCATCGATCCTGGTCACCGTCAGCCGAGACCCAAACGCGACTTCTGGTGTCGAGGTGAGGTCGAGGAGGTCCATGGCCTCGGCCACCACCCCGGTGGGCATGGGGGGAACGACGACCTGGGCGGTGGCCGGGTCCAGGGCGGCCAGGACCGATGGAAGCGCCCGCCAGCCCCGCTGTTCCAGGCGTCGGCCGAACTGGGTCCACATGTGGCGGGCTCGGCCGTGCAGCAGTGCAGCTTCTCCGTCTCGATGGAGGAGCAGCGAGTCGAGCCACACCACGTCGGGATCGGTGGCAAGCCAGGCCAGGGAGGCGAGGTATAGACAGAACTGGTGGATCAGCGCGCTTCGATCTGTCGAGCGGGCGTAGACCCGCCCCCCTCGGCCGTAGAGGGCGTGTACCCCCCGCTCTCGTTCGGACATGGCCACCACCAACTCGAGCGGGGTGGTGTCGTCTATGGCGTCTCGCGTCGTGGAGTGGAGCCCGGTCAGGCCGGCAAGGACCTGTGAGAGCCGTTCGTCTGTACTCGACACGGTGAGGAGTCGATCATCGAGGTGCAGGTCGGTGATGGTCGAGGCGTCAAGCCTCCACCAGTCGCGGTCGCACACGGTCACGGGACGGCCGAGGGCGGTCAGGTTCGGGCGAGGGTGGTGGGTGCCGTCGTCCAGTAGGCCGACCCGAGCGAACATGACCGCGAGGTGTTGAAGTTCGATGAGCGCTTCCGAGCGGTCTCGGGCTTCTATGTCGGCGAGGGCGTCGGCCAGCGGGGAAGGGGGAGCCGTCGAATGCGTCGAGCACGGCCAGGGCCCGCCGGTCCAGCACCACGGGTGCCGCCCACGGGGCCCAGGCCAGGAACTGGTCCGCGCACGCCACCGCCAAACGGCGTCTCGGACCTGAGGACGGTCGAGGAAGGACGTGAGCAGGTTCAGGTCAGACGCAGGTGATGCGCCAGTTCATGTTTCCGAAACCATTGGGGTAGGCGGCGGTGCCGATGAAGATGGTGCCGCCGAGCTGGTTGCCGGTGCTGTCGATGTGCCCGGTGTCGTAGACGACGGTGGTGCCGTTGAGCAGCTCCATCTTGCACTGGTAGCCGACCGGCTCCTTGTAGCAGTCGGTCCGGCCGCCCAAGAAATCGTAGCGAACCGACTCAGTGCTGGCCGCGCTGCAACCCTGGAAGGCGAAGTTCCACCAGCCGCTGTTGGCCGGGATGGTCGGGTGGGTTAGGTCGACGGCGAAGGAATCCGGCCCGAAGCACCCCAGGGTCTTGGTGGCCGTGCCGGTCATGACGATGGGGCGGTGCTGGCCGCAGCGAAGGTCGGCACGATCGACATTCCGGTGATCGATGGCGCGGCCCAAGCCGCGCCAGCCACTGCGCCGATGCCCGCCGCTTTGCGCATGGCGTCACGCCTGGTGATGCTGGCGTCGTCGGCCTGGTTGTTCTCTCGATCGCTCATCTAGCCCTCCTCAAATCAGGTCGGGGACATATTAGAGGATCACGGGATGGGGAGTGCAGCGGATTGGTGGCTCGGGCGCGACCTCGCTGTCGGGGACGGGGTCGCCGTCATGGCCAGACGAGCTCGGAGATCGCGAACACGAGCAGGTTCACCGCCACGAAGGCGGCGGCTGCGATGGCCACGAGGATGAGACGGTGGCTCATAGGTCCAGTCTGCCTTGGTCGCCAGATCCGAAGGGAGGTGACTTCTCTGGGCGGTCGACTTGGGTAGGGCATCGGGGATCTACCATCGCCTATCCGGCTCCGTTGCTGATCTACGAGGCGAACCGCGATGAACCGAACTCGCCTGATCGGGAGTCGAGCGCTGGAGGTGACCGACCCGACCGCTTGATCCGACCAGCACCGTTCCGTGACCAGAATCCACCCGACACCACAGACGCACAGTCGGCGACGCCTACCGCACCGCCCGGTCCGGTGGGGATCGGGCCGGCGGGTGGGATCGTTCACCTGGAGTCGGGAGGCTTTCCCCGGCGAGGGCCACCTACCGACGGTTGGTGATCCTCGACCACGGGAGCGGTGTTGTGCCCGCCGCTCTGGCCCCGCTGGGCTGCCCCGTGAGGGATGTGTCGCCATCGCCCGACGGTCGATGGGAGACGACGTCACCGTGGTCGATGGCGACCCGTTGGTCGTCCATCTGGAGCCTCAACCGGTGGCGACGGTGCGGGTACGTCCCGAGTGGGGTGGGGGAGCGGGTGGTGGCGGTCGAGAAGCGTGGCGGTCACCGTGCTGAGCCTGGTGAGCCGGCGGTTCTGGACATGGGGCCGAGTGGAACCTTCACGGCGGAGCGGTAGCCGATCCTCTGGGGCGGGCCGTGCTCGTCCTGGCTGCCTCTGGCACCGGGAAGTCGACGTTGGTATCGCACCTGGTCGGCCAGGGGTTCGATCTGGTGAACGACGAACAGGTGGTTCTCGACGGGGTGTCCGGCATGGTGCATTCGTTCACCCGTCCGGTGGTGGCCAAGGTCGGGGCCTGGGCGCTGCCGGCCGGCGCGGCGACGGGACGAGTCGAGTCCCTGGTCCGCTCCTGTTGTGCGCATCGGACCTCGGCGGTGGTCAACGGCTGGTGGCCGAGCCCGCGGTGGTGGTGATCCTGGACCGGCGGTTGGGCAACGAGGTGAGGTGGAACAGCTCGGTTTCCGGCGCCGCCATGGAAGCGCTGTGCATGAACAACCTCGACCTCAGCCGTGATCCGGGTGTCGGTGCTCGACGC
>JADJDU010000021.1 GCA_016702505.1 Microthrixaceae bacterium | reverse complement strand
GCTTTCGCCCTCCAACCCGAGCGGCATCCCGACGACTATGTCGTGGTGTACCTGGCCGGGCACGGCGAGCTGGTGGACCTGGAGGACAACGTCCGCGAATACCGCTTCCTGGCCTCCGACGCTGACCAGGCCGACCTGGCCGGGACCGGGGTGAAGATAGACGACGTCGCGGACTGGCTGTTGACGCAAACCACGATCCGCCGATTGATACTCATCCTCGACACCTGCTATTCGGGCGACGCCGTGATCGACTTCAAACGACACCCGCCGAACTGGAGGCTGGGACCCAGTCGGGTTGCCGTTGGCGCAGGCGCAGCACTGATCGCCTCGGCGCTGCCACGAACCGAGGCATACCCGGCCCAGTTCACGTCTGCGTTCGTGGCTGCTGCGACGTCTCCAGCGGCGGCCGGTCGCGGCCAGCCAACGGTGGGCATCGACTCGATCATGAACGTACTGAAGATCGACGCCCAAGCAGGGCAGCCGCAGCAGGTCGGGTACCTCCCCGTCTTTGGCAACGTCGCGTCATTGGCCTTCTTCCCTAACCCGGATCGGGATCCCGAGCTCATCGACGAGCCCTTGGAAGAGGCCCGCTACCGGGTCCGGCGGAAGCTGGAAGCAGATGAAGACACCGACCGGCGAGATCGGTTCTTGCCCAAAGCAGCCGATGACTTCATCGGCCGACGGAATGCGTTGACCGATCTGGCTGCCTGGCTGAATAGTGGCACCGACACCCGGTCCCGGATCGTCGTTGGCGGTCCCGGGGCAGGCAAGACGTCGTTGATCGGGCTATGCGCGAGCCTGTCCGACCGGCGGCTCCGCGGAAGCATCCCGACAGGTGGGTTCGACGGAGCGATGCTGCCCGACCTGGGGGTCATCGACGGGGTTGTCTACGCGGGCCAGCGCACCTCCGCTGATGTCATGGCTCGATTGGCGATGGCTGCGGGGTCGAGGACGTCGATGACTCTCCGAGGCTATTTCGCTCAACCTGCGGCGGACGCTTCAGGCTGCGGCGTCACGGGTGGACGGGCGTCCGCTGACGGTGGTGGTGGACGCACTGGACGAGGCCGATGATCCGGTGGGCCTGGTCAAGGAAGTCATCCGCCAGTTGGCCGAACAGGGCAAGGGACGTCTGCGCTTTCTGCTCGGTTGCCGTCCGAAGGTCCCCCAGCTTGCGTTGGGCGATGACTGGAAGGACCGTCATGCCCGAACGTTCGTCGCTCTCGACCTGGACGCGGAGTATGCCGACGACGTCAGTACGAAAAGGCCGGCGCTGCCTGACGTGCGGTCCACGACGTGGCGCGAGCGGCTGCCAAAGAACACCGGCGATGCGATGCGTGCCGACCTCGAACGGCATTTCCAGGATCGGGTCGAGCTGGCATTTCAGCGACTCCGGCCGCTGGCCTATGCCCGCGGCACCGGTATGCCGTGGGAGGACATTTGGCCGGCGTTGGTCCGCGCGTTGGAGCCCGGCACCGACTGCAGCACCATCGACCTGATTGAGCTAGTCGATCACGCGGGTTCGTACGTCGTGGAGGGCGCCCCGCTCGGCGAAAGGTCGACATACCGGCTGTTCCACCAGTCTCTGGTCGAGGTGCTCCAGCAGGACCGCGACCCCGTCGCCGACGAGGCCGCAATCACCCGGACGCTACAGCAACTCGCCCCGCGCCGCCTGGACGGCCGGGTCGACTGGAAGCGCGCGCACCCCTACGCCCGTACCTTCCTACCGCTGCACGCAGCGCACGCCGGCCGACTGCCCGAACTCGTTCAGGATCCGGGGTTGTTGCTCGCGGCTGTTCCCGGCTCGATGATGTCGGCGATCGACACCTTGCCCAACTACCCACCGCGTCCCCTCAACGACGTCGAGGGATTCCTGCGGGCCCGCTTGGCCGCTGACGCGTACATGCGCGCAGTGAACACGATGCGGCGTGAGCCTCCTGTTCGGGCGGCCTCCGCGTTGGCCCTAGCCGCTCGGTGCGGGCCCGGAGGGGAGCTTGCCGACCGCATCATCGCCGACGGCCTACCCACCGAATGGATGCCCCGGTGGGCGCACTGGCGCCGCCCTGACGCCTCCCGCGTGGTCGCCACCCCTGACGGGGGTGTGGCGGGCATAGCGGTGGCTGAGCTGGAGGGGCGCCCGGTCGTGGTGTCCGGCAGCGAGGACGGGTCGGTGCAGGTGTGGGACCTGGCCACCGGGGCCCCAGTCGGGGCGCCGATCACCGGCCACCACGGCCCGGTGCGGGCGGTAGCGGTGACCGAGCTGGAGGGGCGCCCGGTCGTGGTGTCCGGCAGCGAGGACGGGTCGGTGCGGGTGGGGACTTGGCGACCGGGGCCCCGGTCGGGGCGCCGATCACCGGCCACGACGACTGGGTGCGGGCCGTGGCGATGGCGGAGGTGGCGGGCGCCCGGTCGTGGTGTCCGGCAGCGGCGACCGGTCGGTGCAGGTGTGGGATCTGGCCACCGGGGCGCCGTTCGGGGCGCCGTTCACCGGCCACGACGGCCGGGTGCTGGCGGTAGCGGTGACCGAGCTGGAGGGGCGCCCGGTCGTGGTGTCCGGCAGCGAGGACCGGACGGTGCAGGTGTGGGACCTGGCCACCGGGGCCCCAGTCGGGGCGCCGTTCACCGGCCACGACGACTGGGTGTTGGCGGTGGCGGTGACCGAGCTGGAGGGGCGCCCGGTCGTGGTGTCCGGCAGCGACGACCGGTCGGTGCGGGTGTGGGACCTGGCCACCGGGGCCCCGGTCGGGGCGCCGATCACCGGCCACGACGGCCCGGTGTTGGCGGTGGCGGTCACCGAGCTGGAGGGGCGCCCGGTCGTGGTGTCCGGCAGCGAGGACCGGTCGGTGCGGGTGTGGGACCTGGCCACCGGGGCCCCGGTCGGGGCGCCGTTCACCGGCCACCAGGGCCCGGTGTTGGCGGTGGCGGTGACCGAGCTGGAGGGGCGCCCGGTCGTGGTGTCCGGCAGCGGCGACGGGTCGGTGCGGGTGTGGGACCTGGCCACCGGGGCCCCGGTCGGGGCGCCGTTCACCGGCCACGACGACTGGGTGCGGGCGGTGGCGGTGACCGAGTTGGAGGGGCGCCCGGTGGTGGTGTCCGGCAGCGGGGACCGGTCGGTGCGGGTGTGGGACCTGGCGACCGGGGCCCCAGTCGGGCGCCGTTGACCGGCCACCAGGGCCCGGTGTTGGCGGTGGCGGTGGCCGAGTTGGAGGGGCGCCCGGTGGTGGTGTCCGGCAGCGAGGACCGGTCGGTGCGGGTGTGGGACCTGGCCACCGGGGCCCCGGTCGGGGCGCCGTTCATCGGCCACGACCACTGGGTGGTGGCGGTGGCGGTGGCCGAGGTGGAGGGGCGCCCGGTGGTGGTGTCCGGCAGCGGCGACCGGTCGGTGCAGGTGTGGGACCTGGCCACCGGGGCCCCGGTCGCCGGTGGGGGCGCCGTTCACCGGCCATGACGGTCCGGTGCGGGCGGTGGCGGTGGCGGAGGTGGAGGGGCGGCCGGTGGTGGTCTCCGGCAGCGGGGACGAGTCGGTGCGGGTGTGGGATTTGGCGACCGGGGCCCCGGTGGGGGCGCCGTTCACCGGCCACGACGGCCCGGTGTTGGCGGTGGCGGTGGCCGAGGTGGAGGGGCGGCCGGTGGTGGTCTCCGGCAGCGACGACCGGTCGGTGCGGGTGTGGGATTTGGCGACCGGGGCCCCGGTGGGGGCGCCGTTCACCGGCCATGACGGTCCGGTGTGGGCGGTGGCGGTGGCGGAGGTGGCGGGGCGGCCGGTGGTGGTCTCCGGCAGCGGGGACCGGTCGGTTCGGGTGTGGGACCTGGCCACCGGGGCGCCGGTCGGGGCGCCGTTCACCGGCCACGACGACTGGGTGCGGGCGGTGGCGGTGGCCGAGGTGGCGGGGCGCCCGGTGGTGGTCTCCGGCAGCGAGGACCGGTCGGTGCGGGTGTGGGACCTGGCCACCGGGGCGCCGGTCGGGCGCCGTTCACCCGGCCACGACGACTGGGTGCGGGCGGTGGCGGTGGCGGAGCTGGCGGGGCGCCCGGTGGTGGTGTCCGGCAGCGACGACCGGTCGGTGCGGGTGTGGGATTTGGCGACCGGGGCCCCGGTGGGGGCGCCGTTGACCGGCCATGACGGTCCGGTGTGGGCGGTGGCGGTGGCGGAGGTGGCGGGGCGGCCGGTGGTGGTCTCCGGCAGCGGGGACCGGTCGGTTCGGGTGTGGGATTTGGCGACCGGGGCCCCGGTGGGGGCGCCGTTCACCGGCCACGACGGCCCGGTGTTGGCGGTGGCGGTCACCGAGCTGGAGGGGCGCCCGGTCGTGGTGTCCGGCAGCGACGACGCGTCGGTGCGGGTGTGGGACCTGGCCACCGGGGCCCCGGTCGGGGCGCCGTTCACCGGCCACGACGGCTGGGTGCGGGCGGTGGCGGTGGCGGAGGTGGCGGGGCGGCCGGTGGTGGTCTCCGGCAGCGGGGACCGGTCGGTGCGGGTGTGGGATTTGGCGACCGGGGCCCCGGTGGGGGCGCCGTTGACCGGCCATGACGGTCCGGTGGTGGCGGTGGCGGTGGCGGAGGTGGCGGGGCGGCCGGTGGTGGTCTCCGGCAGCGGGGACCGGTCGGTGCGGGTGTGGGATTTGGCGACCGGGGCCCCGGTGGGGGCGCCGTTCACCGGCCATGACGCTCCGGTGCGGGCGTTGGCGGTGGCGGAGCTGGAGGGGCGCTCAGTCGTGACTCGTGGCGCCGCCACCTGGTGCTCTTAACCCTTGCCGACGCCGACGGGTTCGACGTTGAACGACTGGTTGCCTTGCCCAGCCCGCTGAAAGCGCTTGCCGCGGCTGGTCGGGCCCTCGTCTGCGGGGCCGACCAAGGGATCGTTGTCATCGACTTCTGAGGGCCGTGGCCCCTGTCGCGTCCGGTGAGTCAGCCCGCAAGCCAGCTCGGCCAACCGGGGAGCACCGAACGGCTCTGACGGGCTGAGTTGCCACGGTGTGGCGGTCCGGTTCGCACAGCCCACGCGTCGGCTGACCCCCAGCGCATCAGTTCCCGCTTTAGGTGTCGAGAGGAGAGCGCCATGTTGCAACACGTCACCCGTCGTCAGTTCGAATCACTTGCTCAGGCCTCCAGACGGACCGGCCTCAGCATCCGCACCCTGCGTCGCCGTATCTCTGACGGAACGCTCAACGCCTACCGCAGCGGTCCGAGGGTCATTCGCCTCGACCCGGAGGACGTCGACCGCCTTATGACCCGAATCCCGACAGCGTCATAACCGTGGCCTCCGCTAAGACTCGTGAATCGTTGCAGGGGCTGGTACCTGGGCTGACGCCATCACTGACAGCGCGGCGGCGATCTCGGCGTCTCGGCCCTGGGCGGCGTGCTGGTAACGCAGCGCAGCGTTGACACTGGAGTGACCGAGCCGTTCCTGCAACTCGGCGAGCGTGGCCCCGGTCATGGCGGCCATCGTCGCTCCTGTATGACGAAGATCGTGAACCCGCAAGTCGGATCGCCCGGCGGCAGCGCGCGCTTTCACCCACGCCTCGCGGAACACAGACGGCTGCAGATGGCTAACCCCGTCGGCCGCAGCGAACAACAACGCGTCAGCACGGGCCCCGACCCGCTCAGAAAGATGCTCTTCAATCATCGGCATGACGTGCGGCGGGACGGACACAGTCCGGATGCCCGCAGCGGACTTGGGAGTGCCGACAATCGACTTCCCGTGAACCCAACTCACGGCACGCCGCACCCTGACGATCCGTTGCGACACATCGACATCCTTGCGCCGCAACTCAAGCACCTCCCCGATCC
>JADJDU010000020.1 GCA_016702505.1 Microthrixaceae bacterium | reverse complement strand
CGGGTCAGTTCCACGGCCTGGCCCTCTGGGCGAGCAGGCGGCACCACGGGTCATGGGCGACTGACGCTCGCCAGACCCCATCGGCTACCTCGGCGAGTTCCACCTCGGGCGCACAGTTGCACCCACCTCGGGTGGCATCGCTGCACGCAGCGGCGACGAGCCGGTCAAGGTCGAGGCGGTCGGTCATGGCAGTTGCCCTTCAGTGAAGTTGTTTCAGGCAGCGGAGGGAAGGGGAGGTGGTCCACAGCCGAGGATCTCGGCCCGGTGGTCTCGGGCTTCGAGGTAGCGGTTGGGTGATGGTCGGGTTCGGTCGATCTGCTTCTTCGCCCCCGGCCCCCGGTACCCGGTACCAGTGGCCGAACCGGGGGCCTGGGCCACTGGGGTCTCTAGTAACCCCAGTGGCCCCCAGGCCCCCAGTGGTTTCGGCTGGGGGCCTGGCCCCCAGTTGGCCCCCAGTTGGCCCCGGTACCCCGGTTGGGTCATGTGAAGTCATCCCATGTCCTCTCGGTAGGGCTTTACCGAGTGGTGCAGGTGGGCCTGTCCCTGCTCGGTGACCGCCACAAAGCCCTCGTCAACGAGGAGAGTCAGGGCAGCCACTACGGCCTTGTTCTGTCCTGGCACTTGATCTCGGATGGCGTTCCGACCGAGGGATGCGCCACTCTCCTCGAGGTGGCGTGACACCCTCTCCATGAGGTGGGTCGGGCGGAATGGTCCGTCTGGCTTCTGGGCCGGGGCCACAAGGTCGATCTCCACCTCGTCACCGATCGGCTTCACTGCCACCTCGGCGACGGTCTGACCACGGCGGTAGGTGCCGAGCCGGTCCTTACCGCAGATCATCTTGACCATGCCCTCGGTGTCGCGGGAGAAGGGACGGGCCTGGGCGGTGATGTACTGCGCTCCCGAGATGGCAGCGGCCTTGCGGTGGCTTCCCACCGGTGAGAGACGGCCCTCCTCCACGTTGTGCGGCATGTGGTCGATGACCACTACGGCGGGACCGAGACGGGCCAGGGACCGAGGCAGGCGACCAAACCAGCGGGCCACCTCGTCGTCAGCGTTCGGGTTCGCTCCGTTCAGGGCCAGGGCTTCGCCGGTGGAGTCGATGACCACCAGCGACGGCACCAGCTCGCCGACCATGGCTTCCACTACAGCCTTAGCGTCGTTGCCGTAGGGCTCAGACGGGCTCAGGTAGGTGAACCCAGCAACGATGTCACTCGACGGTACTCGTAGCGCTCGGAGCCGTCCGATGACGGCGGCGGCATCATCCTCGAGGTCGATGTAGACAACCCTTCGCCCCTGCACCAGTTCGTCGGCCGCGGCCTTCTGTGCGATCCAGGACTTGCCGTCACCTCCCTTGCCAGCGATGCCGTTCACCTTCCCGGCGTACAGGAGTGCAGAGCCATCGGATCGGGACAACACACTCGGAGCCGGTCGCGTCAGTTCTCCGCTATCCAGAGCGGCCACCACCGCGGCCACGTCGACGGGTCGCCACGATTCGGCGACGGCCATCGGATCCGCTCCGGCAGGGAACACGTCGGGCGGTGGGTCATCGGGTGGGGGGATCGAGTCCCAATCTGGATCCCACTCGTAGGGCTCGGGTTCGTTCGCAACGAGTTTGAGGCTCACGCGGCTTCACCCCCGAGGGCCTCGGCCACCCGAGCGATTCCTCCCGGTCGGTGCAGCGTGTCGGCCAAGCTCACTAGGCGGCGCTCGAGGTGGCGACGTTGGCGCTCGGCGTACAGGTTGGCCAGGGCCTCGGCCACGCTCCACACACGGCACCCACGGGCCTCGAAGGCCCCAGGGACCAACACGGCGTCGACGGCGGTGGCTTGGGTCAGCCCAATGGCCACCAGACGGCCCACGATCACCTCAGGGAACGGCGCGTGCCCCTCGCCGACCAACTCGCCGACCATGGCCACCACGGCGGCACACCTCGAGTCCTCGAGGTGGAGCCTGGCCAGCGTGCCAGCTTCGGCCAGGTCGATAGCGCCATCAGGATCGGCCACTAGGGCATCGACAAGATGGTGCTCGGTCCGATCACCGGTCGGGCGGTCACTTCACTCTCCTGATCTGTGTCGCCGGTCCAACAAGAGCGAGCACCTCGCTTGCTGCCTGAGATGCGGCGGTGAGCGCATCGGGCAGCAAGGCCAGGTGTTCGAGTTCGGGTTCCCACTCGTCTCCGGCACGGACCAGTTCGGCGGCCTTGTTGGCGAGCTGGGCGGCGAGGTTGCAGACGTGGGTGGCGAGGTCCGCTAGTTGCATTGATCGCTGCCACTCGGGCGGATTGTCGCCTTGCTTGTGTGCAGCGGCAGCGCAGCGTCGGAACATCTCGAGGCGGTGAGCGTGCTCGTTGCCGGTGAAGCCAGCGAGTTGTCGTGCACCGTCGATCGCTTCGGCCTGGTGCCGTTGGGCGAGACCTTCGAGGAACGGATGGGCGCTAACCGCCTGCTCCCACCGATCAGGTTCGGGTTCGGTGCGGACCGCCTTGCGAACATCTGCTGCCGTTACCTTGCGGCCTTCTTCTTCGGCCGTGTCGTTGGCCTGCTTCCATGCCTCGGCCATCCGCTCGGGTTCGTTGCGCAGCGGGGCGAGCTCGGCGGCGTGAGACTCCCGGCTCGGCATCGTGTCGGAAATTTCCGACAGTGAGCGGGTTACGTCTGACGCCTCGATCAACTCGTAGGCCCGCTGACGCTTGAGCCCCCATCGTTCCCGGCAGTAGTCCTCGAAGGTGCTGTGCGTCTGCCGGTACAACTTGGAGTCTCGGACCTCGGCCAGCGCCACACCGACCTCAACGAACGATGCCAGCCCGGCTTCGATGACCGATTCGCATTCGACAAGTTGCTGCCGTTCGTTGGGGTCCAGCCAGGTTTCAACGGAGGTCATGAGGCCACCCCAGCGCGCAGCCCTCGGATCGGGGCGAGGAGCTCGGCGGCGAGCCGGGCGCAGTAGTCAGCCCCTCGTCGCTCGAGGATCTCAGCGGCGAGGAATTCGGGGTCGACCAAGTACACGACGGAGCCCCTGACGGGCGGCTCGGGTGTATCCTGATCGCAGCCACCACGCTGCTCGCTCGGCCCCGCTTCGGCGGGGTCGTGCCGCGTCATGACGCCTTCCGACAGGTTGCAGCGGCCACCATGACAGCGACCCGCTGTAGTGCTTCGCGGTCCTTGACGGTGGCGGGCAGACCTTGGGCGGCACGTTCCGCGGTGAGGTTGCGCGTTGACCGGTTCATGCTGCACCCCCGCTGCCAGCGGCGAACGGGTCGTAACCGAACACGTCGGCCAGGTCTTTGCGCAGCTTGGGCCACGGCTCTACGCGGCCTGTCGACACTTGGTACATCACCTGGTCGGTGCAGCCGACTTCCGCTGCAACATCCCTGATCGTGAGCGCGGCGGCGCATGCCGCTTTCAGGGGAGAGGGCCGAGTCATGGGAACTCCAATCCGGTCCCGGTCCCCTTGGGAGGGAAGGACGGCGGGCCGCCTCGGCTGCGTGCCCTCAGATTCGCCTAGCTGCAACCTCTACTTGAGGGAGCCTGACAACTTGTAATTACGACAGTAGTATTCGTGGGCATGGCACGCAACCGATCCCGTAGGACTCCACCGGTACGCGACCGGCTGGGCATCGGGGAAGCCACGTCGATCACGTGCCCGACGTGCCGCAAACGCCTTGTGCTCGCGTGGCCATCAGACGGTGGGTACATACCGTCCGGTGTCGACTTCATCCCCGCTAAGGGAGTGCAACACGAGAAGGCCATGAGCGGTCCCGTCCTCAACATCGCTCACGAGGACTGGCACTCGTTCACGTGCCCCCGGTGCAAGGGCGTAGAGCAGGTGAGGGAAGCCAAGATGCGGGCGCTAGCCGAGGCGCACCCTGGCGGTTCCGTGTCCATCACCGCACCGGTGGAGATCGAGGGGCCGCTCTGGCAGAGGGCCAGGGTCACGCCTTCCAGGTGATCGAGACCCGCGACGGGTCGAACTGGTTGTTCGCCTTCGTGGTCGGCGCGATCACGACTCGGTCGACCACGCTGGCAATCACCGCTCGCCGTTGATCCAGCGTCATCACCTCGAGGGCAGCGGCGAGGTCGTCGACCCCAGCCAACACAGTTCCCGCCCTCCGCTGGACGGCAGCGTCCACCACCTCGGAGCGGGCCACCTCGAGGCGGCGTTCCAGCGCGTCACGGGCCGTGGTCCACTCGGTGCGGGTGATCTCGGCCGCGGCGAACATCTCGGCCAACTCGGTCTGGCGGGCCTCGATCTCCCTCACCGCTGACGACGGGTCGGCCTGGTGGTCGGTGCCGATGTCGGCCACCGCTGCACTCAGGTCGGCGGTGCCCAGCACCTCGATCACGTCCGCGAGCACCAGTTCATCTAGGCGGGCACCGGAGATGCCGCAGCGACCGCAACCGCCGCGGTCTGGTGGGCACGCGTACCGGTGATACCTGATCCCCTTCCGCAGAACCGGTGCTGACGTGAAAGGCACCTCGCAGCGACCGCAGTAGACGAAGCCGGTCAGCAGGTGCCGACGGCCGGGGGCCGGCGCGGTGCCTCTTCCCGCCTCGAGGATCACGCGGGCCCTTGCGGCGAGGTCCGCGTCGACAATGGCTGGCCACACGGCCGGGCCAGCAACCTTGCCGTTGTGGCTTCTGAGCCCAGCAATCCGGCTGGAGCACAACAGTCGCTTCACAGTGGTCGGTGACCATGCCGCACCCGTCACGGTGGCGATGCCGCGGTCGCGCCAATCCAGGGTGATCGAACGCACCGACTCCCCAGCGATCACCCGGTCGATGGCGTCCCGCACCTCGGCCGCCTCCGACTCCCGTGGTGTCACCCGGTCCTGCTCGTACCCGAACGGCCGCCTTCCGCCTCCCGCGAGGCTGCCACTCTCGGCCAACTCCAAGTGCTTACGGCGCAGACGGCGTGACTTGTCCTCGGATTCCTTGCGGGCCACCGCACCAATGATCCGAGCGGTCAGACGGCCCTCAGGCGTGGTGAGGTCGTAGTCACCCGATGTCACCATCCCAACCGCAACCCGGTGGTGCTCCACCGCTTCGATGAACTCCTCGAGCTCGGCGGGGCGGCGATGTAGCCGGTCAGGGTGCCACGCCACGATGGCATCGAACGTGCCCGATGCGATGCCCTCGAGCAGACGACGGTACTCAGGGCGGGCCTTGCCCGAGTAGGCGCTCTTGTCGTTGTCGACCAGCACCTCAGCGACTACCCACCCGTTCCGCTCACACCATTCCCGACAGTCACGCTCCTGGCGCTTGACTCCGAGGGCGGTACCGGTGTCCTTTGAGATGCGGCAGTAGATGACGGCGGCTTGTGGCATGCATGCAGGTTAGCGAACGTTCCCGTTAGCGAACGTTCAGCTACCAGATAGCGGGGTCCTCGTCGTCTTCGTCCT
>JADJDU010000019.1 GCA_016702505.1 Microthrixaceae bacterium | reverse complement strand
ACCAGGTTTGCCGGGACCAGCCCTACCTTTCCGGTGAGATCGGTGAAGCTACGCACGATTGAAATCTATCCGGACAATCGGGTCAGACATGACCGGATTTGAGCGGCTAGGTGCACAGCGCCCTGGCTTCAACCTATAATTAAAAGAGAAGTCGCTGGACTATGACCGGCGATCGGAGCACACTCGTGGGGCAGGCCGGAGCCTCCATTGCGGAATTGTGGGTTGCAGCCAACCCCAACCCGAGTCGACCCGCTCCGGCCGGCAGCTGTCACACCGGGCTGGTATGAACATCACGACGTATGGGGGATGGGAATCGGATGGCTGACGCACTGCACGACTATTGGCAACGGGCAACTGGCGGAGAGGGCGTGGGCTTCGACCCGTATCCCTACCAACGCCAGATCGCAGAGAACGGTCTGCCGGAGCTGGTCGAAGTGCCCACCGGGTGTGGAAAAACCATGGTCGCACTGGCGTGGCTCTGGCGGTCCCAGTTCCACCCTGACCCTGCGGTTCGAACCGCGACACCCAGACGCCTGGTTTTTGTCCTCCCCCAACGCACGCTGGTCGAGCAGGTGGCCGAGAACGTGCGGGGATGGCTGGCGAACCTGGGCATCGAGGATCAGGTCGGGTGCCATGTCCTCATGGGAGGCGAAGGCCGTCGATCAGGCGCATGGCGGGTTTTACCCGAGAAGCCGGCGGTGCTCGTGGCCACCAGGACATGGCGCTATCCGCGGCTCTCAACCGCCGCTACGGCGAGAGCCGGTGGATGTGGCCCATCGACTTCGGACTTTTGAACAACGACTGTGCCTGGGTGTTCGACGAGGTTCAGCTGATGGGCCCCGGTCTGGGCACCAGCCGTCAGCTCGAAGGATTGCGGCGTGCCCTCGGAGTGGCCGCGGATTGTTCGTCGACCTGGATGTCGGCCACCGTTGACCACGACGAGCTCGCCACCATCGACCTTCCCGGTGTCTCCACTTTTGTCGCGCTCTCCGACCAAGACCGGACCGGGTCGCTGGGTGTCCGTCTCCAAGCGTCGAGGCGGATCGAGAAGGTCGAGGTTGGTGAGCGCAAGACCTACATCAAGGACCTGGCCGCCGCCGTGGTCGGTGCCCATTCCACCGGTACCCGGACGCTGGTCGTCTGCAACACCGTCCGGCGGGCCACGGACCTTTTTCAGGAGGTCACCAAGCGGCGGGATCAGGTCGGTGATGCCCCGGTCGTGTTGGTGCATTCTCGGTTTCGACCTGGAGATCGGGCCCGCCATCTCGCTACCGCCACGGCAGAGGTCGACCCTGACGGACCGGGGCTCATCGTGGTTTCGACTCAGGTGCTCGAGGCCGGTGTTGACATCACCTCGGAGACGTTGCTGACCGAGGCCTCTCTCTGGTCGTCGCTGGTGCAGAGAGCGGGTCGCTGCAACCGACTAGGTCTTCGCAATGCCACGGCCAGGTTGTTGTGGTGCGAACCTCCCGACTCGGCGCCCTACGAAGAATCCGACGTCAAGGCCGCGATCGGGGCGCTGGACGATCTCGAGGGCCGATCCATGACCACTGCGGCCATGGCGGAGTTGGCCCCCGCCTCGGGACCGGGCCCAGTCCATGCATTGCTTCGGCGGCGCGATCTGCTGGAACTATTCGACACCTTGCCGGATCTGTCGGGGGCCGATCTGGATGTCTCCCGCTTCATCCGTGACGCCGATGAGCGAGATGTGGCGGTGGCGTGGCAGGACCTGGGAGGCCAGCCCCCTGTTGAGGGTCACCCGCTCCCGGTCAGGGCGGAACGGTGCTCGGTTCCGCTGGCCGATTCGAAGGCCATCGGGGACCGTGCGGCCTGGCGTCATGATCACATCCTGGGTCGCTGGGTTGCGTGCCGAACCCGAGACCTGCGTCCCGGGATGGTGGTGATCATCGACTCAGATCAGGGTGGATACGACCCCGAACTGGGTTGGGCGCCGACCTCGAAGCGCTCGGTGGATCCGGTTGACGTGCACGGTGAGATTTCTGTCCTCGAAACGGACAACGACCTCGAAGGTGACCCGGTGTCCATGACCAGGAAGCGCTGGCTGAGCCTCGGTCGTCACCTCAGAGACGTAGAAGACGAGACCGCCACCATGCTGGCGACCTTGTCGCCCTTGGGGTTGGGGCCGGGGCAGGCAACTGCGGCGGTGAGAGCCGCTGCACTCCACGACTGGGGAAAGGCCCACGAGGTCTTCCAGGCCACCCTCGAGGGCACCATCGCCACGGACATGGAAAGGGCGGAAGCAGATGCCGCGGGCTCCCCGTGGGCCAAGTCGGCCGGCTCTCACCGCTCCCGTCACTCGCGCCGCTACTTCCGTCATGAGCTGGCATCGGCGCTGGCGTTGCTGACCGAGGGGCGATCACTGCTGGACGGTGAGCAGGAACCGGACCTGGTCGTCTACCTGGTAGCGGCCCATCACGGACGGGTTCGCCTTGGCTTCAGGTCGATGCCGGGAGAAGTGGCCCCGAATGGCGATGACACTGCGGTGATGGCGCTGGGCGTCGTCCATGGCGAGGAGCTACCGCCGTTGGATCTCGGCGAGACGTCTCTACCGCGGGCCCGCATGGACCTTTCGGTGATGAAGCTCGGGTCTGGTCCGGGTGGTGAACCATCGTGGAGCCAGCGGATGCTGCCACTTCGGGACCGGCTCGATCTGGGTCCGTTCCGCCTCGGTTATCTGGAAGCGGTAGTCCGCCTGGCGGACTGGCGTGCGTCTGCTGCTGCCGATCAGGTCGTAGGGGAGGAACTGCCATGAGCACCATCGCACTTGCCGGGTGTTCGACCCGACCGCTCGGAAGCTTCCTTCAGGCTCTCGGCGTGCTGAGGCTAGTCGGAATGCAGGCTGATTCCTCGGCTACCGGTGAATGGCACGGTGATGTGTTCCACCTGACCACGACCCTGACCCCAGACAACCTTGTGGACTTCTTCTCCGAGGGGTACGCACCGACGCCGGTGATCTCACCGTGGAACGGTGGCAGCGGTTTTGGCGATAAGGATCAACAGGCTGGCATCGCGGCCATAGAACGCTCAACAACCGATCGCTTCGAGCCCTATCGCAGAGCCATCGCCGTCGGACGCGACCTAGTGAAGGAACCGGGATGGGACGAGGGCCGCGACGCCAAGGCCCGTCAGATCGCCCGCTGCCGGGCTGCGCTGCCTGATGAGGCGGTCGAATGGCTGGATGCCTCGGTCGTTCTTGCCGGCGACCGTCTGGCGTTCCCGCCGGTGTTCGGAACGGGCGGGAACGACGGCAGGCTCGACTTCTCCAACAACTTCATGCAACGCCTAGCCGAGATCCTCCTGGTCGAACGACGTAAGAAGGACCCAGATCCTCGTACCTGGCTCCGCGCCGCCCTCTTCGGTGACAATTCGGGCGAGCTCGCCCAGAAACCGGGGGGTCAGTACTCGCCGGCATCGGCCGAGCCCGGGATCAGCAGCCCGACCGGTGGTGGCACCGCACTGTTGAATCCGTGGGCCTTCATCTTGATGATCGAAGGAGGGTTGGTGTTCGCCAGCGGAGCTGCTCGACGCCTCGGTGGTGGAACGAGGGCTCGTGCCGCCATGCCCTTCTGCGTGGACTCGACCAGCGTCGGGCACCCATCATCGGCCCCGGCCGAGGAATCCCGTGGCGAGCTGTGGGCGCCGGTGTGGCGTCAGCCCGCCACCGCAGCCGAAGTCGGTCGGCTGATCGGCGAAGGTCGGGCGTCGTGGCGCAACTCAGATGCCGCCAACGGTGCCGACTTCGCCAAGGCGGCGGCCTCGCTCGGGGTCGACCGAGGCATCGAACGCTTCGTTCGCCACGGGCTGGTGCAGCGCTACGGACTCAGCTACCTGGCGGTCCCCCTGGGGGAGATCATGGTCGGGTCACGGCCCGAGGTGAAGGTGCTGGCTCAGGTCGACGGGTGGCTGGAGCGCCTGCCATATACCGTCCCATCGGGCGTGGCCTCGGCCCGGCGCCGCGTGGAAGCTGCCGAGTTCCGCTGCGCCACCGCCACCGGCACCGACATCGCCGGGCTGTTCCAAGAAGTCCTGATGGCGTTGTCCGAGTTGGAGCTCGCCGTCGCCCGATCGAGGGGGGTAAGGGCCGAGTCGGTCCCGGTCGGCGCTTTCGGGCAAGGCCTAGTGGCCGCCCAGTGGCTACCCCTCCTCGATGATGGGACTGCCGAACTGCATTTGGCGGCCGCGTTGGCATCGGCCCGGGACCGATATGCGGCGGGCCAGCTCAGCGACGCCAACCAAAGGGGATCATCTCTGGCGCTCTTCCTCCGGCCCATCCGGCTAGACTCGGGCGGGCGAGTGGGGTGGGCACCGGCAAAGCCACGGGTCGACGGGCTGGGTCGTCGGTCGGTGGCCGACCTGTTGGCCGAGGTGATGGAGCTTCGCTTCCGTGACGCCTTGGACGCCCAGGAAATGGGGGAACCGGTGGTGAAGGGCCCTGCTGTCGGCTGGGATCTGGGCATTCCAGCGAGCATTGAAGACCTGGTGCTCCTGGTCGAAGGTCGCCTCGATACCGACCGCCTTGGCCGGTTGCTCGGCGCCCTGCTGCTCTTGGATTGGCGAGGGGCTGCCAGTGCCGATCTGCGACTGTCGAGCCCTGGGGCAGCCGGTACGCAGCCGATCCCGTCCGCGCTTTCCGTCCTGTTGCCCTTCTTCCAGAAGCGGGTGCTTGTGGACCGGTCCGGAGGCGAGGTCTGGCTGCGTCCGTCACCGCGATGGGCTCGGCTCCTGCGCTCGGGTGGCGCCGACGGGTCGACCCAGGTTGTCGAGGACGCGTTGCGGCGCCTGAGGATCTCGGGCTGTAGCCCGGCGTTGAACACCGTCCGCGCCGACATGGCGACAACCGGTCCGCTCCTTGCCAGCGCGTGTCTGACCCCGTATCGAGCATCTGCTGCTGCTCGGCTGCTCCATGACCTCGCGGGCCCCGATGTCTCCGTCAATTCAGCTGCTTCTTCTCCGGCCTTAGCGCCGAGGATCCAACTCACCCAATTGGAGGGAACTCAATGACCAACGCCAAACGATTCCTGCTCGACGTCGAGCTGACCCCTGCCACCGGCGACCGCTTCCAGCCGACAGGCTTTCCCGACCTCGACGCCGCGCGGTTCGACCGGTATGACCGCGACACCCAGGAGTGGGTCGGGTGTCTGGTGGTGGAGTCGGCACAGTCGATGGCCAACCGGCTGGAGGGGACGGCCTGGGATCCACTGTCGGACCAGCCGGTCGATACGTTCACCGGCCTGCCGTACGTCCGAGTCGTTCGAGACGACGATGACTCCTACGTCACCTCCAGCCGCACCGAGGCCCACCGGCTGGCGTCAGCCTTCATCAAGGAGGCTTCACTCGACGGCACGAACATGAAGGACGTGATCCGCGAGCGGCTCAACCTCAGAGAAGACAGGCCGCTGGCTCCCAGAGAGATCGCATCGGCCGTCTTCGCATTGGACCCCTTCTGCCTGGTCCACGGTGTGTTCTTTGCCGAGTCGGCCAAGGTGTGGCCCGGCCAACCCAAGATCGCTCGGGCCATCTCGGCGGGGATCGATGCCGTCGACGTCCGGCGAGCCGAGCTGGGCGGCGTGAAGAAGGACCATGTCCGTCACTCGATCGGCGACACCGGCGGCAGCTCGGAGGGATACGGCACCATCCCGTTCCACCGCACCGAGTGGACTGCCCGTCAGATCGTCGCCTCGTTCAGCATCGACCGACGCCAGATCCGCTCGTACGGCCTCTCCGAAGATGCAACTGCGTTGCTCGATGCCATTGCCCGATGGGAGATCGCCGCCCTGTTGGCTGAACCGCTGCGGCTGCGTACGGCGTGTGATCTGGAACCCGTGTCGGACGAGTTCATCGATCGATCCGGCGAGGCGCTCGCCTCGCTCGAGTCGATCGATGCCGAGGTGCGAGCGGGGATAACGGCCTGCGCTGACCTGCTCGGCGGTGGTGGTCCGATCGAGGTTCGATGGGCTTCAGCCAAACGAGAGAAGAAGGCGTAGCCCGTGGCGGTCGACCTGGTGCTCAGCTTCCCCTTGGGGCGCTACCACGCCACTCCGTGGGGTCACAGCGCCAACGAGGGAGCTGTGGAATGGCCTCCGTCGCCCTTCCGGTTGCTGCGAGCGCTGTACGCCACTTGGAAGAACCGTGTCCCCGACCTCCCCAGCGAGGTGGTGTTGGCTCTCTTCGACGAGCTCAGCGAAGCCCCGACATATCTTGTCCCCGAGCACGCTGGCGCTCATACCCGTCACTACCTCCCGGGGAAGGACCACCGCGAGGGGTTCTCCACCGATACCACCAAGGTCCTGGATACGTTCCTGTCTCTCCCGGTGGATGGTGAGTTGGTGGTCCGCTGGGCCGTGGATCTGGACGCGGAGCAGCTAGAAGCCTTCGGACTGCTGGCCGACGAGCTTTCCTACATAGGGCGCGCCGAGTCGATCTGCGATGCCCGAGTCGAGTTCCCGGGATCTGATCACGGTGGCCAGGAAGTTCAGCCGCTGCCGGTTGATACCGGCCGCTCCGACACCATCGAGCTGATGATCCCGGCCAGGCCTCTCGACGAGAAGGCACTCACGATCAGCACCCAACAGATGCGGGGTGCCCAGCGCCGCCTCGAACCGCTTGGTGTCCGCAAAGTTCGCTACCCCCGTCCGCCCGAGGCGGTACCCGCTATCGGTCGTCGACCTCGACCGCGTTCGGCGGTGAACACTGTGCGATGGTCGTTGTCCACTCCCGCTCCTCCTTCGGTGCACTCCTCGGTGGCGTGGGCCGACACCCTCCGCAACGCCGCGCTAAGCCGCTACGGCGGACCCGAGAAGCGACCCGCTCCACCGGTACTCAGTGGCAAGGACCCGGCGGGAGACAAGGCAAAGGCCCAGCACGACCATGTGCACTGGTTGGCCCTCCCCGATGGTGAGCGTCCGTACATCACATCGCTGGTGGCCTACGCCCCGAGTGGTTTCGAGGCCGACGTGCTGGAGGCACTGACTTCGATTCGCCAACTGCGCAGAGGCGGAATCAGCGACGTCCGCCATGCCGGGCTGGTGGTCGAGGGCTACGGGATAGCCGAGCGAATCGTTCCGGAGCTGTTCGGTCGATCCATGGTTTGGAGGAGCTCGACACCATTCGCTCCCCCTCGGCATCGGCGTCGGGGCGAGTCCTGGGATGATTTCGTCGTGGACTAGGTGGCACGTGAGCTCGCGTTCCGTTCCTGCCGCCGGCGCAGGTGCGACTGATCGACGGGCCTTGGACCAGTTTCAGGACTCACCGACCCGGTCGAGAACGCCTCACGGACCACCGACGCAGCACGGGCCTGGAGCTCACGTTTCACGAACCGGTGGCCGGCCCGCTTTGCTTGGGGGCACTGAGCCATTTCGGGTTGGGGATGTTCGTACCGGGTGAGCCCGAGTAGGTCAACGCCGTGGATCCCGCGGTTCCGCAACTCGTGCCCGCCCGGATGGTCAACGAGTTCGCCTACTGCCCGCGCCTGTTCCACCTGGAGTGGGTGAACGCTCAGTTCGCCGACAACCTGGACACGGTGCACGGACGTTGGGTTCACCGGGCCGTTGACGACGGAGGAGGGTCAGTTCCCAGGCCCGACGAAGGGGAGGTCAAGGTTGCTCGCTCGGTGATGCTGTCCTCCGACCGCCTTGGGCTGATCACCAAGGTCGACCTGCTCGAGGGGGTAGGTGGTGGCGAGGTGGTGCCGGTTGAGACGAAACGTGGGGCCCCGCCTGACACCCCGGAGCGGGCATGGGAACCCGAGCGTGTCCAGGTCTGCGTCCAAGGACTCGTGCTGCGCGAGAACGGCTTCCACTGCGATCGTGGAGTGATCTGGTTTGCTGAAACCAGGAAGCGCGTCGATGTGATGCTCGACGATGCCTTGATCGTCAGAACACTCGAGCTCGTCGGTCAGCTCCGTGCCGTGGCCGAGTCCGAGACCGCTCCGCCCCCGCTGGTGGACAGCCGCAAGTGTCCACGCTGCTCGCTGGTGGGGATCTGCCTTCCGGACGAGATGAACACCCTGGCCGAACGGCAAGCCATGCCGCCGCGCCGTCTGATCCCAACCCACGACGCCGCTCAGCCCATGTACGTGACCGAGCAGGGAACCTGGCTCGGGAAGGACCAGGGACGCATCAAGGTGACCCGTAAGGGCGAATCTCTCCACTCGGTCCGGTTGCTGGACGTATCCCAGGTTTGCTTGTACGGAAACGTCCAGATCTCAACCCAGTTGCTCCGTGAGTTGTTCGCGCGTGAGATTCCGGTTTGCTGGTTCTCCTACGGCGGATGGTTCTCGGGCGTTGGGACCGGGCTCCCAGGAAGGAACGTCGAGTTGCGCAGGCGTCAGGTGATCACGGCGGCCCAGGGCGGGACCGAAATCGCCCGCAGGATCGTCCAGGGAAAGATCCGCAACAGCAGGGTCCTCCTGCGTCGTAACGGACGGGAACGCTCGCCGAGCACCTTGGATCAGCTCAAGGCTCTAGCCGAACAAGCAGGGCAGGCCTCGTCCATCCCGACGTTGCTAGGCCTGGAGGGAGCGGCGGCGCGTCTGTACTTCGCAGCATTTCAGACGATGCTCCGAGAGGACAAGAGACTGCCGGGCGCGCCCTTCACCTTCGAGGGGAGAAACCGTCGCCCACCGTTGGACGCTGTCAACTGCCTACTGGGCTTCGTCTACGGATTGCTGGCCAAGGAGGCGACCGTCACCCTCCTAGCAGTTGGCTTCGATCCCTACCTCGGCTTCTACCACCGTCCCCGGTTCGGCCGGCCTGCGCTGGCACTGGATCTGATCGAAGAGTTCAGGCCGCTCGTGGCTGAGTCGGTGGTGATCAACCTCATCAACAACGGCGAGGTTGGTGAGTCTGACTTCGTGGTTCGAGCCGGCGGAGTGGCCCTGACCGCCGATGGTCGCAAGGCGGTCCTTCGGGCGTACGAGCGCCGGATGGCAACGGAGCTGCGACATCCAACCTTCCAGTACAAGGTGTCGTACAGAAGGGTGATCGAGGTACAGGCCCGCCTGCTCGCCGCCCACATGATGGGCGAGGTCCCCGAGTACCTACCGGTGGTGACCCGTTGACCGCCCGTCGCCGGTGGCTGGTCGCCTATGACATCCGCGACGAGCGGCGATTGAGACGTGTCCATGACGTGGTCCGCTGTCACGGGTATCGACTCCAGTACTCGGTGTTCCTGTGTGACCTGACCCCGATCGAGAAGATCGGGCTGCTACACAGCCTTCGTGACGTGGTCCACCAAGGCGTGGACAGCGTGGCACTGATCGACTTGGGTGAGGTGGGGCGCTCGACCGCAACCATCGAGTTCCTGGGATCATCGCTACCTATGCCCGATCAGGGCCCAACCATCGTGTGACGAGCGCTCCGGTGCCTGGTCTGTCCCCGGGCACCACTCGCTCAACCACCGCCTATCCTCACAAGCACATTGACAACCGAAAAGGCCGTGGGCCAACGAACCCAGCAACACCGCTCGCAGTTCGGC
>JADJDU010000018.1 GCA_016702505.1 Microthrixaceae bacterium | reverse complement strand
GCGGCTGGGCCTCGACCGGGACCGCCACCACCGTTGGGGATCGGCGGAGCCGACCGAGCGGTAGCGATCGGTCGAGTCGTTCACCGGCGGTGGAAGTCCTGGAGCGGTTTCACCTGGAGCTCGTGGCTGGACCAGTCGGTCATCCCATCGGCCGCAGCCAAGGCGGCCGAGGCGGTGGTCAGCAGGGGGATGCCTGCCACCCCGGCCGCGGCCCGGATGTAGCCGCCGTCGGCCCGGGGGCCACGCCCCCTGGGGCTGTTCACCACCATCTGGATCTCACCGGCCTCGATGAGGTCGACCGCGGTCGGCGCCTGGGCCGAGTCGTCTCCCAGCTTGGCCAGACGTTGCCTGACCGCCACCCCGGCCGACTCCAAGGGCGTCGGCCGTACCGTCGGTCGCCACGATCTCGAAACCGAGGGCCACATAACGCTGAGCGGCCCGGATCCCGTTGGGTTTGTCCCGATCGGCCAACGAGAAGAACACCGTGCCCGACTCCGGCAAGCGATCCCCCGCCGCGATCTGGCTCTTGGCAAAGGCCAGCCCGAAGGAACGGTCGATGCCCATCACCTCTCCGGTGGAGCGCATCTCCGGTCCCAGCACCCGGTCGGCATCGGGGAAGCGGTTGAACGGGAGGACCGCCTCCTTGACCGCCACGTGACCCGTGGTGATCGGCTCGGTCAGCAGGCCTTCGGCTCGAAGCTCGGCCAGGGTGTCGCCAACCATGACCCGGCTGGCCACCTTCACCAACGGGACGGCGGTGGCTTTGGCCACGAACGGCACCGTCCGGCTGGCCCGCGGGTTGGCCTCGATTACGAAGACCTCACCGTCACGAACGGCGTACTGGACGTTGATGAGACCCTTCACGTCGAGGGCCTCGGCGATCGCCCAGGTGTGGGCCTCGATGGTGGCCACCGTCTCGGCCGACAACGAATAGGGCGGGATAGCGCACGCCGAGTCCCCGGAGTGGACACCGGCCTCCTCCACGTGTTCCATCACGCCACCGATGATCGTGTCCCCGGTGTGGTCCCGGATGGCGTCGACGTCGACCTCAGTGGCGTCCTCCAAGAAGCGGTCGACCAGCACCGGACATTCGGCCGACAGGCCACCCTCACGGCCCAGCGAGCCGAACCCGGCAAGCTGAGCCATGGCGGCATCAAGTTGGGCGTCGTCGTAGACGATCTCCATGGCCCGACCGCCCAGCACGTAGGACGGACGTACGAGCACCGGGTAGCCGACCTCTGCGGCGATGGCCCGGGCCGCCTCGGCGGTGACAGCGGTACCACCGGGAGGTTGGGGGATGTCGAGACGGGCACAAAGGGCGTTCCACCCTTCTCGGTCCTCGGCCAGATCGATCGATGCCGCCGAGGTTCCCAGGACCAGTCCGTCGGGCAGGCGGCCCGACAGCTTGAGTGGGGTCTGACCACCGAGCGAAACGATCACGCCCTTCAGTCCCCCGGGACCGGCGGCCTGCTCCCCCTCGATCACGTTCATCACGTCTTCGTAGGTGAGCGGCTCGAAGTAGAGGCGGTCCGACGTGTCGTAGTCGGTGGAGACCGTCTCGGGGTTGCAGTTGAGCATGATCGTCTCGTAGCCGGCTTCTCGCAGAGCGAAGCTGGCGTGGACGCAGCAGTAGTCGAACTCGATCCCCTGGCCTATGCGGTTGGGACCCGAGCCCAAGATCAACACCTTCAGCCGGTCTCCGGGACGGACCTCGTCGTCGTCCTCGTAGGTGGAGTAGTGGTACGGCGTCTCGGCTTCGAACTCAGCGCCGCAGGTGTCCACGGTCTTGAAGGTGGCGACCACTCCAGCAGCGATGCGGGCAGCCCGAACCTCGTCCTCGGTCACGTTCCAAAGGTGGGCGAGCTGAGCATCACCGAAGCCGAGCCGCTTGGCCCGACGCCAAGCCCGACGGTCCATGTCGGCCACCCCCAGCTCTTCCAGGACGGCCCGCTCGTCGGTGATCTGGGCCATCTGGTCCAAGAACCACGGATCCACCTTGGTTTCTTCGTGGATCTTCTCCAGGCTGATTCCCCGGCGGATGGCCGCCTCCAACTGGAACATCCGATCCGGTGTGGCCAGGGCTGCCGCTGCGACCAATTCCTGATCGGAAAGGTCGTCATAGACCGTCTCGGTCGGATCGGCGTTCAGGCCGAGTCGTCCCTGCTCCAGCGAGCGCAGCGCCTTCTGCAAGGACTCCGGAAACGTGCGTCCGATAGCCATCGCTTCGCCAACGGACTGCATCTGCGTGCCCAGCACCGGAGCCTGGCCGGGGAACTTCTCGAACGCCCAGCGGGGCACCTTGGTGACCACGTAGTCGATGGTGGGTTCGAAGCTGGCCGGGGTCTTGCGGGTTATGTCGTTGGGGATCTCGTCGAGGGTGTAGCCCACCGCCAGGCGCGCCGCGATCTTGGCAATCGGGAACCCGGTGGCCTTGGAGGCCAGGGCGCTGGACCGACTAACCCTGGGGTTCATCTCGATGACGACCATGTCGCCGTTGAGCGGATTCAGGGCGAACTGGACGTTGGACCCACCGGTCTCCACCCCGACGCGGCGTATGCAGGCGAAGGCGGCGTCACGCATCCGCTGGTACTCGACGTCGGACAGGGTCTGGGCCGGTGCCACCGTGATCGAGTCGCCGGTGTGGACGCCCATCGGGTCGACGTTCTCGATGGAGCAGATGATCACGCAGTTGTCGGCCCGATCGCGCATGACCTCGAGCTCGTACTCCTTCCAACCGGCGATGCTCTTCTCGATGAGGATCTCGGTGATGGGACTGGCATCGAGCCCGTGGGAGGCGACCCGCTCGAACTCTTCGGTGGTCGAGGCGATGCCGGTTCCCTTGCCTCCCAGGATGTAGGCCGGCCTGATGACGACGGGCAGACCGATCTCGGCCACAACCCGGCGGGCGGACTCCATGGCCGCCGCCACCTGTTGGCCCTTGGGGGCTCGCTTCAGTTCGGCGGGTGGAGCGGCAACGCCAGAGGCGGGAACATCCAAGCCGATGCCGATCATCGCCACCTTGAACCGTTCACGGTCCTCGGCGGTGGCGATGGCCTCGGCATCAGCACCGATCAGCTCCACGCCGTAGCGGTCCAACACCCCGGCCTCGACCAGATCCATGGCCAGGTTCAGCGCAGTCTGGCCGCCGAGGGTGGGAAGGAGGGCGTCGGGGCGCTCCCGTTCGATGATGCGGGTGAGGATCTCGACGTCGAGGGGTTCCACGTAGGTGGCATCCGCGAAGTCGGGGTCGGTCATGATCGTGGCCGGGTTGGAGTTGGCCAGGATCACCCGGTAGCCCTCCTCGCGCAGCACCCGGCAGGCCTGGGTCCCCGAGTAGTCGAACTCACAGGCCTGGCCGATCACGATCGGGCCCGATCCGATCAGCAGGATCGACGAGATGTCGTCGCGGCGGGGCATCAGGCCTCCTCCCCATGGTCGGCACGGATCGGAGCAGGTGACCCGTCAGCAGGCCGTCTGGTTCGCGGTGGGTGCGGCGTAGCGGCGGTGAGGGCACCGAGATGGTGGTGGGACCGGGTCGTCCCATGTGGTGGTTCATGAGGGCGGCGAAGTCGGCGAAGAGGTAGGCCGAGTCGTGCGGGCCGGGGCCGGCCTCGGGATGGTGCTGCACCGAGAAGGCGGGCACATCGGTGGCCTGGATGCCTTCGATCACCCCGTCGTTGAGGTTGACGTGGGTGACCTCGGCTGACGGGATCGACCCTTCGGCCACGGCGAAGTTGTGGTTCTGGCTCGTGATCTCAACCACCCCGTCGCGCATGCGTCGGACCGGGTGGTTACCGCCGTGGTGACCGAAGGGAAGCTTCTCGATCGATCCGCCCAGGGCGGTGGCCAGGAGCTGATGACCGAGGCAGATGCCGAACACGGGTACTTCGCCCAGGATCTGACCGATGGCCTCTGCGGCGTAGGGGACGGTGGCCGGATCGCCCGGCCCATTGGACAAGAACACACCGTGTGGTTCCCGGGCCAGCACCTCCGCTGCCGGGGTCGAGGCGGGAACCACCTCGACGTGGGCAAAGCCGGCCAGGTGGCGCAAGATGGTGGTCTTGATCCCGAAGTCGTAGGCCACCACCCGGTAGGAAGCACCTTCGGATCCGACCACGTACGGCTCGGTGGTGGTGACCTGGGAAACCAGGTCAACGCCGAGAGTTCCGGGTTCGGCGGCGGCCTCGGCCCGTAGACGGTCCTCGGTCACCGTCGTTCCGTCGGGGGCCGGACCCAGGGCACCGAACGCGCCGGGCATGGCCCCGCTGTCGCGGATGTGGCGGGTAAGTCGGCGAGTATCGATCCCACCGATCCCGGGCACGCCATGAGCGTTCAGCCAGGCGTCGAGGTCCTGATCGGACCGCCAGTTGGACCGGCGACGAGCCAGCTCGCGCACCACCACACCTCGACAGAACGGGCGCCGGTACTCGTCGTCCAGCGGGCTGACGCCGTAGTTCCCAATGTGGGGGTAGGTGAAGGTGATGATCTGCCCGGCGTAGGACGGGTCAGAGATGACCTCCTGGTAGCCCGACAGCACGGTGTTGAAAACCACCTCACCGGTGGCCAACCCGTTGGCGGGAGTGGCGCCGAGGGCTTCGCCCTCGAACACGGTGCCGTCGGTGAGCACCAGGAGTGCTTCGCGCACGGGCCCGCTCACGGCAGAACCCGGGCAAAAGAAAAGCCCCCGGCTGGGGGCGTGAACGACCAGGTGCGTTGTTCCACTCGACCTTCTCCTGTCCGTGTGGGCCTCACTGGACCCACTTCACGGTCAGAAGGGCACTCTACCACCCACCCCACCGAGGCTTCCGAGCCGGCCACCGCGGAGTGCCCATTCAGGGCCTGCGTGTTGTGGAATTGGGCCCGTCCCCGCAACGGGCGCCGACGGCGGCGTCCGCCATGTCATCGGATCGCGGCAGGCATCACCGTCGGCAGTCCGGCACCGGCCCTAGCGTTGACGTGTGGTTGTGGTCGGGGTGATCACCGTGGCGGTGGCGGGCTGGTGGTGCGCCACTGTGCTGGGCAACGAGGACCGCTACCTGCGCGCCGTCGCCCCACTGTCCGCCTCTCCCCGCTTCGCCCGTCTGGCCGGGTACTCGGTGTCGGTGGCGGTCCGTCACCGAGCCGGTTGGCGGCGACCGTTGAGCCGTCCCGTCGGCCGGGTGCTGGCCTCTGCCACCCGACGATCGATGGGTACCCGTTCCTTTGACCGGATGTGGCTGGTCGGGCATCGGACCCTGCACCGCCATCGGGTTCAACACCGCCAACTCGCTCGGTTCCGAGTGGCGGCAGCGATGGTTGGACTGGCGACGTTGGGTTTGGCCGTCGGAGTGAGCACCAAGCTCGACCCCCGATCCTGACCACCGAGGCAGCGGGACCAGCCAATCCGTTTCGCCGTGGGTTTCCTGGTGGCAGCACTGGCAACGCCGCCGGCCAGTACCAGAGGGGGCTGCTCAGGAAGGCTGGAGCGACCGGGCCAAGGCGACCAGCGACTCCGGGCTGCTGTCACCCTCACGATGACGAACCGATGCACGGGCGACGGCCAGCACCGATCGGGCGGCGGGAGCACGGACATCGGGGTCGAGGGTCTCGATGTCTGAGGTCTTGGCCAGACCCACGATCCTTCGGGCCATCTTGGCCGCCGCGAACAGCCAGGCATCCTCGCGCCAGTGGGCCAGCAGGTGCTCCTCCAGTTCTTCGTGCCAGACCCGGGGATCTACCCGGGTTGGCCACAACCGACGGAACTCCGCCTCGAAGGCCGTCCACGTCCTGACCACCAGATCCAGGCACCAGTCCTGGTGGGTGACATCATTCAATGCCGCCCCACGGGTGGCGGCTATCAGGTAGTTGGCCCATAGGGCTCCCAGGTCGAAGGCGACCGGTCCGCAGAACCCGAACTCGCTGTCGATGGCCCGAGCCGTCGACGGCTGACCGCCTGGTTCGCCGTCGGGGCCTGAGCCCCGCACCATCACCGAACCGGTGTGGAGGTCACCGTGGATGATGGCCTCACCTTCGGTCATGAACTTCCACTTGGCCAGGCCCATGGCCGCCACCATCTCGGCATCGGCAGCCAGCGCCGCGGCATCGGGCTCGTTGGCCGGCAACACCCCGTTGCGACCGGCATCCACATAGGGCTCGGTGAAGACCAGGTCCTCGGTGATGCGACACAGTTCGCCGTTGGACGTGCTGGCGGCCAGACGCTTGTGGTCCTCGGGGTCCATGCCCAGCGGTGAGGTCCCGAAAGCCACCGACGCCACGTAGCGGCCCATCGCCTCGGCCACCCCGTCGTGGCGCAGCCTGTCGTTGAGCGCGCCCCGCCACACCCGACGGTCCGAAAGGTCCTCCATGGCGATGATGAACCGCTCGGTGTCATAGCCGTAGATGTCCGGCACCAGGCCCGGGGCCACCCGAGCGTGAACCGAGGTGATCTCTGCCTCCAGGCGGGCCCGGTCGGGGCGCATGGGCCAGTCCGGGCCTACAAGACGCATGTAGGGCAGGGCCTGCTTCAGCACCACTCCCCTCCCCGCGGTGTCGGTCAGGATGAAGACCAGGTTGAGGTTGCCGTCGCCCACCTCTTCGACGCGGGCCAGCGAACCGGTGTCGATCCGAGTGGCCAGTTCCGGTCGGGACGCCACATAGGACGCGGCCGACTCGGCGGTGAGCACCTGGTAGCCGACTTCGGTAGCTGTCATCGGGTTCTCCTAGATCAACGGGGGAAGCAGGCGGCGACGCCGCCGTCGACGGGAACGACCGCACCCGTGGTGCGCGACGACGAATCACCGAAGAGGTGGACGACCGTGTCGGCCACATCGGCGGTGGTCACGCTCCGGCGCAAGATGTTGCGGTCCTTGTAGAAGTCCTCGAGGGCGTCCGGCGCGATGCCGTGGGCGCTGGCCCGCTCCTCGCGAAGGCCGTGGTCCCACAGGTGGGACCCTTCGAACACGGCGTCAGGGTTGATGGCATTGGCCCTGATGCCGTGGGGACCGCCTTCGAGGGCGGCGATGCGCATCAGCTGGACCATGCCCGCCTTGGACACCGAGTACGCCCCGAACCCGGCCCCGGGGCCAAAGGCGTTCTTGGATGCGACATAGACCAGTGACCCGCCGATCCCCTGCTCTTTGAGGATCGGGAGCGCGGCTCGCGTCAGCAGAAAGGCGCTGGACAAGTTGATGCGCAGGGCCCGGTCCCAGTCCTCCAGGTCGATCTCGTCGAGGTTGCCGGTGACCGCCACACCGGCGTTGGCCACGATGCCGTCCAGACCTCCGAAGGTGCGGACCGCGCTGGAGACCGTGGCGGCCACGACGTCAGGGTCGGACTGGTCACCGACCACCATTGCCGCCTCGGGATGACCGGCGGCGGCGAGCTCGGCTGTCACCGCCTCCAAACCGGGACCGTCGAGGTCGGCCAGCACCACGCTGGCCCCCAGCGCCGCCAGGCGGCGGGCTGCTTCCCGGCCTATGCCCGAGGCAGCCCCGGTGACCACCACGATCCGTCCGGCCAGCGCCTTGGGTGGTGGCTTGAGGGTGAGCTTGTAGAGCTCCAACGGCCAGTAGTCGAAGCGGAAGATGTCGCTCTCGGCCAGGGGAAGTGGGGTCCCGAAGGAGTCGGCGATGGTCGCGGCCACATGGTGAGTGGCGTCGGCCACGTCGGCCGCGACGCGGGCGGTGCGGTGGTCGGGTCCGGCGGTCACCGCACCCAGGCCGGGCACCAACAGCACCGTCGGGGTGGGGTCGTGCATGGCGAACCCCTCGGGCAGCCCGTGACGGTTCCGGTCGAAGTAGGCGGTGTAGTCGGCCACATAGGAAGCGACCGCGGCGCGCACGCCCTCTGGGGTCGGGTCGGTCACCACAGAGGACCACGGCTTGATTCGCAGCATGTGATCGGCCGAGGACACCCCACCGGCCACGATCGTGGCCACGTCGGCCCGATCGGCCACGTCGCGAAGTCGGTCGTCGACGAGCAGCACCTTGTGGGTCCGCTCGCTCACCGCCCCCCGCACGTTGACCAGCAGCCGTTCGGTATAGGCGGCGTCGAGGTCACCGACCCGTCGGGCACCAGCGGTGGAAGTACCGGTGGCGGCGATGTGGGCGTCGGCCTTGGCGACCGCCTCCACGGTTCGGCGGTAGCAGTCGTCGCTATCGTCGGACCAACAGAACAGGCCGTGGTTCGCCAGCACTACCCCATCGAAGTCGGCCAGGAGCCCCACCGCCTTGGCCAACTCGAAACCGGGCATCACCCAGTCGACGTAGGCGTACCCATCCCCCAGGACCTCTGCCACCACCTCACGACCGCGGGCGTGGTTGGTGAGAGCGCAGATCGAATCGGCGTGGACGTGATCGATGTGGGTGCGGGGCACGAAGGCGTGCAGCAGCGTCTCGATGGATGGCCGGGGCGACGTCGGGTCGACCAGAGCCCGGGCCACGTACGCCACCATCTCGTCGTCGGTCATCTCCTCGACCGACGCCAACGCGGTCAGCTCCTCCAACCGCAACGCCGGGTAGTCACGGGGAACCGAGGTGCCCATGTCCGAGCCGGAGCCTTTGACCCACAGCACGCGCTGTTCACGACCGAGGTGATCTACGAGAGTCCCCTTGGCCGAGGTGTTGCCACCTCCGTGCAGGACCAGCCGAGGGTCAGCACCGATACGCCGCGACCGCTCGACCAGGGCGGCCAGCGGGGCGGGTACATCAGAACCCGCGAGGGTGGGGTCGGTCACTGGTGCTCCTGTGGGGGGAAGATGGTGTGGGTTCCGTCGCCGGGCTCGACCACCCCGGCCTCGGTGACGATGGCGCTGATCAGTTGAGCCGGGGTGACGTCGAATGCCGGGTTGTACCCCTTGGTGCCGTCGGGAGCGGTGGCAGCCTCCGACCAGCGGACCACTTCGTCCCCGTCGCGCAGCTCGATCTGTATGTCTCGGCCCGACGCCGTGGCCCGATCCACGGTCGACTGCGGTGCGGCGACCACGAATGGGATCCCGGCGTGCGCGCAGGCCAGAGCCACCCCCAGGGTGCCGACCTTGTTGGCGGTGTCACCGTTGGCGGCGATCCGATCGGCGCCGACCACCGCCACGTCGACATGACCGCCGACGATGGTCCCCGCCGCGGCCGAATCGACCTGCACCACGTGTTCGGCCCCCATCCGCTCCAGTTCCCAGGCGGTCAGGCGCGCTCCCTGGAGGAGAGGCCTGGTCTCATCGGCGTAGACGCGACCCAGGCGACCCCGCTCAAGCAGTTCACGCACCACACCCAGAGCCGTTCCCCATCCGGTGGTGGCCAGAGCCCCGGCGTTGCAGTGGGTGAGGACCCGAACCCCTGCATCGGTCCGGCCCGCCAGGTCGGGTCGGGTCAGAATCCAGTCGGCGCCGTGTCGGCTCAACTCCCGGTTGGCCGCCAGATCCTCTTCCATCAACCGCTGCGCCTCGGCCACCACCGCCTGAACCCCGTCTCCGACGTAGGCCGCGGCCCGGTCCGCCCCCCAGGCCAGGTTCACTGCGGTGGGCCGGGCATCTCGTACGCGGGCCACCTGCCTGGCCAACTCCCCGGACGTCCAACCGCTCCGGGTCCCCTCGGCCACCGCCACGGCCACCCCGAATGCACCGGCGGCGCCGAGGGCTGGAGCCCCCCTGACCACCAGGCGCTCGATGGCGTCGACCACCTGATCGACGGTCGTGCACACCACCTGTTCCTCACGGCCGGGCAGAAGCGTCTGATCGATGAGCACCATGCCCGGCAAGGACCCGTCCACCCAACCGACCGCCCGAATCTCTTCCAAACCCTGTCCCCTTCTTCACCGCCACCCAACGGAAGGCCCCGCACCGTAGCCGCGCCACGCCGCCAAGCCGCCGGGTGGCTCTCGGCATTGGTCGGAGCCAGGTCCCCGGGTTGCGGATGGTCAACGCTCGCCAGGGTCTGTCAAAGGGGGCAGGTCCAATACCGTCTGCGCAGCCAACTCGGCGGCATCGGTCCTCGACGGTCTCTAGGGTGCGGAGATGCCTCTGCCTCTACCCGCATCTGATCGGACCGCCATCGTCACCGGGGCTTCCTCGGGAATCGGTGAGGGGATCGCCAGAGAGCTGGCTCGACGTGGCCACAACGTGGTGCTGGTGGCTCGTTCGACGGACAAGTTGGAGGCCCTGGCGTCGGAGTTGTCCCGCGATGGCCGTCGGGCCGAGGTGTTGGGCGCCGACCTGTCCGATCGAGAGGTGCGGGCCGGCCTGACCGAGCGGGTGGAGGCGCTGGGCCTGACCCCCGACATCCTCGTCAACAACGCCGGGTTGTCCACCACCGGTCCGGTCCACGCTGCCGACCTGGCTGCCGAGATGAACATGATCGAGGTCGACGTGGTGGCGGTGGCCGACCTAGTCACCCGTTTCCTGCCCGGCATGGTGGAAAGGGACCGGGAGGATCCTCAATGTGGCCTCCACCGCCGCCTTTCAGCCACTCCCTGGTCAGGCCGGCTACGCCGCCTGCAAGGCGTTCGTCCTCTCCTACAGCCGGTCACTGCACGCCGAACTGGCTGGCACCGGCGTGTCGGTCACCGCTCTGTGCCCGGGCCCGGTCCACCGGGTTCAGCGATGCTGCGGGCTTCCCCAAAGAAGAAGCCGGTGCGCTGCCCTCGTTCATGTGGGAGTCGGTCGAGTCGGTGGCCCGTTGCGGCATCAACGCCCTGGCCAAGGGCCACCCGGTGGCGATCCCCGGAACGGCAAACCGAGTGGCAGCCATGGCCGCCCACCTCACCCCCAAGTCGATCCTGGCCCCACTCCTAGCCCGCCAGCACCCCGCCCTCCGCTCCCGTTGACCTGAAGGGTCCAAGCCCGGATCTGTGAAACCTGCAATGGCGTACTGGCCCAGTGTTTCCCACCACGCCATAGTTCGTGACCTGACCTCGAGCTTCCCAGTCGTGTCCACGTCCGACTCAAGATCCGGCCCTCTGCCACCGTTGGAGCCCCTGCGGTACGCGTTCGCGCAGCTTGTTCGTGACCTGACGTCGAGCAGCCATGTCGATCTTGCCTTCCATGAACCGGCAAGCGTTCTCCCGGGCCCGGGATCATGCGCTCAAAGTGCGTGAGGCATCAATCATCCCCAAGGGCTCAAAGTGTGTGAGGCAGGTCGAGTTCCTGTAAAGCGCGCAGATCAATGCACTACCATCCTCTGCTATGCGGGAACCACGGCACGGATAGCCTTGCGGAGTTAAACACCGGCCCAGCGAAGGTGGGGTGTCGCGACTCGGTTAGGAGGCTTCTCCTGACAATTGTGACGCTATCCGCGCTTCCTTCCTGTTATGACGGGATCTTTCCAACTGCGAACCTTCGCGGCGGAAACACGAGTGCGATACCAACCAGATATGCCTTCAGGACAATTTGGGCGTATCGTACTACGTGGATCCGGCGACGCTTCCGTGGAGTGTTAACCCCGCCCACGCCGTGATGAGTCATATCGGCGACAGACTTGAATACCGCCGTCACCCAGTTCACCTCAATTTGTGACGCAGCCGGGGATGGCGAAACGGACATAATCATTCGCCCAGACAACCACCGGCTTCCAAGGCCAACTTTGCGGGCGCTGGTTCTGCGAGAACGTCTCCGATGCCGGAGCTGGCCTTAGATCAGTTTATCTTGGAGATTGAACGAAGACGCCTATTGCGCAGCGCAGGGCAAACCGTTGCGGCACATATGACGCGATGCACGAATTGGTCTGCCATGGCGTTGGCCACACGGTCGGATTGGTCCAAGCTGGAGATGCTTCACCGCCCCGGGCACCCGATAGCGCTGCCCTTGGCTGCATGGGCAATGCTCTACCTCCGCGTAAGCCTAGGTGAGACGACTTCACGCTGATCAACGGAGCATACTGATGTCAAGAAGGGGAGACCGAATGCTCACGAGACCTACTATGGTTTGCATTGCTCTAGCGGTGATCGCCTCGCTTCAACATCTGCGTGCGGCTCAGCCTCAAAGTCAGGCGGCCGACGACCGACAGGACTTTCCTCGAGTTCTGGGCGTGGATGTCTCCTGCCAGTCGATGATCAATGACATTGTTGACTACAGAGAGGTCGTCGTCAGTTGTGACCGTCACTGCTGAGATTTTTCGAGGAGCTTCCAGCAAACGACAATCAACCTGTCTTTTCAAGCGGTTTCCTGCATGTGTCCGTTGACGAAATCCTGCTCGATACCGGAGTGGCGATTAACACATCTGTCACACTTCAGGCCCTAGGTGCGTTCAAGTCGGACGGTGAGCTACTACCGGAAACGGTTGACGGTACCCTCACATTGAGGTTGAAACCAGTACGTTGTCTCTCTCATTCGCGATGGTATATTGATACCGGTTCCAATGGCAGTGTTTGAGTATCCTGATGGACGCGTCTCCATGAATGGCCACAGGCAGGCCCAAACTATCCCTGGATCGATGGTTTGACATCCAGTGAGCTCTTCGACCACTCTTGACGCAGACTCCGGGAGACACGATCGCTTGAGGAGTATCTCCGAGCTTCCTTCGCTGGAGAGGTCGGCCGCGGTTGCAGAGGAGAGGTCAGAAGGAGACTCAGCCAATTGAGGCCGTCCCAATAGCGCTCCAGCTACACCGAGGCGAACCTCGATCTGACCGATTAGCGTTGGGGCTCACCGCCATCACCACCGGCTCACCGTGGAGAAGGGTGGCGGACCTTTGGTGCCACGCACCTCTGGCCTTCGTAGGGGTGTTGCGGCTGCGGCTGGCTGTCGTCGGCCTGACCGTTTACGTCGCCCGGGGTCGAACACACACAGGTTTGGCTGGTTCACCCGCGGCGATCAAAACGGCGGCCATGGCGGTCCTCAACCCCCGGCCACGCGCGGGCCAGCGACAACGCAGCCAGCACCTGTCCGACAGGCATGTCCAACTCGGTGAGAGCCAAGGCCAGGGCGGTCTCGAGGCCCAACATTCCGGGAGGGGCCTGGTCGAAGGGCAGTTCCTTACTCTCGGGCGTGTGGGGGGCATGGTCGGTGGCGATGGTGGCGATCGTCCCGTCGGCCAGCCCGGCCCGGACCGCAACCACGTCCTCGGCCGTACGCAGAGGGGGGTTCACCTTGAACACCGGGTCGTAGGAGGCGCACTCGGCGTGAGTGAGGGTGAAGTGATGGGGTGTGGCTTCAGCAGTGACCGGTAGTCCTGCCGCGATTGCGTCTGGATCATGGCCACCGAACGGGCGGTGGATATGTGCTGGCCTGGATGCGTGACATCCGGTGAGGCGAGTTCAGGCGATGTCACGCATGACTATCAACTCCTCGGCCTCGGCGGGCTGAGATCGGCGATGCCAAGACGAGCCGACCACTCCACTCGTGCATGTGGCCGCCGCCGCACAGGGCATCGTCCTCGCAAATGCTGCGCCAGTGGCGTCACGCCGAGGCCCACGGCGTACCTACGGCCCGACGCATCAGGCGGCCGTCCTGCACCCCGGCACCATCGTCGGTGAATACCTTCACCCCGAGCTCGGCCATCTCGGCCATGGGGGCGAGCTGCTCTCCAGCCCGCCCCACGGTGATGGCACCCGACGTACACGTCACACGGTGCAGTCCGCCCGCGCCCGAGGACCTCATGAACCACCGCAGCACTGTCGATGGCCGGGGTGGTGTTTGGCATGGCCAACACCGCGGTGTAGCTGCCGAGGGCTGCCCTCGCTTCCCTGTCTCCACCTGTCTCGGCCTCCCTCCTTGCCCGGGTCACGCAGGTGGGTGTGCACATCCACCAGGCCGGGGGCCACGATGCAACCGGCGGCGTCGAGGGTTCGGTCCGCGCCTTCAGGTCCGGACCTACCGCCTTCACCACGCCGTCGACCACGACGACGTCGGCGACACGCTCGCCGCTGGCATCGATCACGGTTCCGCCTCGATCACGATCGTCGGCCGGTCAGCCACGGGAACTCTCTTCATCGGTGGGCTGGCACCCACGGCGCCCGTCGGTTCGGGGACGGATCGAGGCCCAAATGCGTCGAGGCGGCCGTGGGTCGTCGTTGCGGTGTTCGGGGTTCACTGTGCCCGGCACCGGCTCCCAGCAACAGGTACAGCACGGCCATACGCACCGCCACGCCGTTGGTGACCTGGTCCAGGATCAGCGAACAGGGGCAGGCCCGCCACCTCCGCCGCGAGATCTCCACGCCCCCGTTCATGGGACCGGGATGCATCACCACGGCCCCGGGTCGCAACAGAGCCGCCCGCCTAGTGGTGAGTCCATAGGGGGTGCGGTGTATTCGCGCAACGACGGCAAGAGGGTTTCGGTCATCCGCTCACGTTGCATGCGCAGGAGGCAGGCCATGTCCACGGTGGGCAACAGCACTGCGTCGATGTCAGGCCTTCACCTTCACCGGCCAACCCTCCAGGCTCGGCGGCGGTGGTGGGAGGCGCCACCAGGGTCACCTCGGCGCCGAGCGCGGTGAAAGCCTCGACATCGGAGCGTGCCACCCGGTTGTGCTTGATGTCGCCGATGATGGCGATGTGGCGACCGACGACTCTGCACTGAGGTGCTGACGGATCGTAGCAGTCCAGCAGTGCTTGCTAAATGCTGGTGCCAGCCGTCAC